>NZ_JBSGZJ010000398.1:0-6548 GCF_053610925.1 Streptomyces sp. NPDC054847
GTGCGGCCCGGGCCGCACCGAGCAAGGGCCGGCCCGGCAAGCTGCGCCTGAGCAGAGAGCCCTAACGCCGGTCCGGCACCGGGATGTCGAGAACGACCCGGGTGCCGCGCCCCGGCGCGGGGACCGGGACCATGTCGAACGTCCCGCCCAACTCCCCCTCGACCAGGGTCCGTACGATCTGCAACCCCAGGTTCCCGGTCCGCTGCGGGTCGAAGCCCTCCGGCAGGCCACGGCCGTCGTCCTGAACGGTGATCAGCAGCCGGGCGTTCTCCGTGCGGGCGTCGCCACGGACCGCCGCGACCTCCACCGAACCCTGCTCCCCTTGTGAGAAGGCGTGTTCCAGGGCGTTCTGGAGCACCTCGGTGAGCACCATGGACAGCGGTGTGGCGATCTCGGCGTCGAGGATCCCGAAGCGGCCGGTGCGCCGGCAGTCGACCTTGCCGGGTGAGATTTCCGCGACCATCGCGATCACGCGGTCGGCGATGTCGTCGAACTCCACACGCTCGTCCAGATTCTGGGACAGCGTCTCATGCACGATCGCGATCGAACCCACACGCCGTACCGCCTCGTTGAGCGCCTCGCGGCCGCGCACGGAGTCCATCCGGCGTGCCTGGAGGCGCAGCAGCGCGGCCACCGTCTGGAGGTTGTTCTTCACCCGGTGGTGGATCTCCCGGATGGTCGCGTCCTTGGTGATCAACTCCCGCTCTCGGCGGCGCAGTTCGGTCACGTCCCGCAGGAGCACCAAGGAACCGATGCGTACCCCCTTGGGCTTGAGGGGGATGGCCCTCAGCTGGATGACTCCGCCGTTGCCCTCCACCTCGGTCTCGCGGGGCGCGTATCCGCTGGCGATCTTGACGAGGGCCTCGTCGACCGGTCCGCGGGAGGGAGCGAGTTCGGCGGTGACCTGGCCCAGATGCTGGCCGACGAGGTCGGAGGCCAGGCCGAGACGGTGGTACGCGGAGAGTCCGTTGGGGCTGGCGTACTGGACGATGCCGTCCGCGTCGAGCCTGATCAGCCCGTCACCGGCACGCGGCGAGGAATCCATCTCGACCTGCTCCCCGGGGAACGGGAACGTGCCGGCGGCGATCATCTGCGCCAGGTCGGAGGCGGACTGGAGGTAGGTGAGCTCCAGCCGTGACGGGGTGCGCACGGTGAGCAGGTTGGTGTTGCGCGCGATGACGCCGAGCACACGGCCCTCGCGGCGCACAGGGATGGACTCGACCCGGACCGGCACCTCCTCGCGCCACTCGGGGTCGCCCTCGCGCACGATCCGCCCCTCGTCCAGAGCGGCGTCCAGCAGCGGACGCCGGCCGCGCGGCACCAGATGGCCGACCATGTCGTCCTGGTACGAGGTGGGGCCCGTGTTCGGCCGCATCTGGGCGACGGAGACGTACCTCGTGCCGTCGCGGGTGGGCACCCACAGCACGAGGTCGGCGAAGGAGAGGTCGGAGAGCAGCTGCCACTCCGAGACCAGCAGATGGAGCCACTCGAGGTCTGACTCACTCAGAGCGGTGTGCTGGCGGACGAGTTCGTTCATGGAGGGCACGTCAGCGAGGGTACCCGCGGGCCGCGGCGCCGCGACGGGACCCTCAACCCGTCCGGCACCGCAGCCCGGAGTTGCGCGGCCGAAGGGTGTGCGGTCCCGGTCGGCCGTGGGAGGTCTCGGCGCAGTCAGGGCAGAGAGCGCCGGGGACCTCGTTCCACCCTCCTGTGCGGGGAGGGCGGAGGCTTGTGCAGTATCGATTGTGGACTAGACCATTCGGCTCTGTCCATGCCTGGGGCGCGTTAAGTTCCGCCACCATACTTATACACCGTCGTGGACGACGGGCGGGCCCCTCATCACACCCGCCCGTCGCGATCACGGCCCCCGCCGCACGACCCGGCTCAGCGCGTCTCCGTCACCTTCGCCAGCGCCCGCGGCGCGTCCGGGTCCTGCCCGCGGGCGATGGTCACCTCGTACGCGAGCAGTTGCAGCGGAAGGATCTCCAGAATCGGCTGGAGCTCTTCCGGCACGCCCTCCGTGGGCAGTACGAAGCCCGCGGACGCGGCCTCGACCTGGGTTGCCGGGCCCACCACGAAGAGGTCCGCTCCCCGGCCACGGAGCCGGTCGAGCACCGGCTGGAGCGCCTCGCCGCCCTTGCCGTCCGGCACCACCGCGATCACCGGGGAGACGTTGTCGACCATGGCGAGCGGCCCGTGCAGCAGGTCCGCGCCGGAGTACGCCAGCGCGGGGATGTAGCTCGTCTCCATGAGCTTGAGCGCCGCTTCCCTCGCCGTCGGGTAGCCGTAGCCCCGCGACGTGATCACCATGCGCTCGGCGAAGCGGTAGCGCGATGCCAGCGCCCGCACCTCGTCCTGCCGGCCGAGGATCTGCCCGGCCAGCTCCGGCAGCCGTCCGGCCGCCGGGGCCTCACCACCACGCAGGCCCTCCACCAGCAGGTGGAGGGCCAGCAGGGAGGCGGTGTAGGTCTTGGTGGCCGGAAGGGCCCTCTCCGGGCCGGCCATGATGTCGATCGAGAACTCGGAGACCGCGGCCAGCGGCGAGTCCGGGTTGTTGGTCACCGCCAGGGTCACCGCGCCGGCCTCCCGCGCCGCCTTCGTGGACGCCACCAGGTCGGGCGAACCGCCGGACTGGCTGACCGTGATCACCAGGACGTCGGCGAGCGAGGGACGGGCGCCGTAGGCGGTGGTGGTGGACATGGAGGTCAGTCCGCACGGCAGGCCGAGCCGGATCTCGATCAGGTACTTCGCGTACAGCGCGGCGTTGTCGGAAGAGCCGCGCGCCGTCAGCAGGACGAAGCGCGGCTTCTTCGCCGCGATCGCCGACGCCACCTCCCCGATCCTCTGCGCGCCCTCGTCGAGGATGCGCCGCAGGACCGCCGGCTGCTGCGCCATCTCGCCGGACATGATCCGGCCCGGGTGCTCCTCGTGCTCGGCCGACGTCGTGGCGGACATGCCCGTTGCCTCCAGATGGCGCTCAGGGTGCCGGGCGGCGACGCCGACGGCGCCCGCCCGGCACTTGCACGGTCCACGCAGGTCCATTCCCGGCTCAGCGGCCGGTGATGACCTCCGCGGCGGCGCGTCCGCAGACGCGGGCGGCGCCATGGGTAGCGATGTGCAGGGCCCCCGCGGGCGCCGCCCGGTTCAGGCCCATCTCGACCACGACCGTGTCGGGACGGGCCGCGAGGAGCGCCTCGAGGGCGTTCGCCATCCACGGGTGGCGGTGGACGTCGCGAACCACAGCGACGATCCTACGGTCCGCCGCCGCCTCCAGCACATTTGCCACCAACCCGGGCGTATCGCCCTCATCGGCATAGGTGCCGGTCTCCGTACCGGGCAGCAGAGCCGTCAGCTCGGCGGCCACGCCCCACGGAGTCTCGTCCCCGACAGCGATGTTGGCGATGGGGGTGAAGGCCGCCACGTACGGGGCCTCGGTGACCGGCTCGTACGGCCGTCCGCCCGGAGTGACCCGCACCGCGCGGCGCGCCGCGACGAGACCGATTTCGGTGTCGGAGCCGGGCGCGGTCCCCTCCTGTGAAGCCGCGCCCGGCTCTGCTGCAGCCCCCCTGGCCCGCCGCGTCCAGTCCGCGAGGGCACGTACACGTGCCGCCGCGTCGGCCAGCCGCTCCTCGGGCAGGTCGCCGTTCCGCACCGCATCGACCAGCGCGTCGCGCAGTCGCAGTACGGTCTCCTCGTCGGCCAGGCCGCCACCGACGCAGATGGCGTCGGCACCGGCGGCGATCGCGAGGACCGAGCCGCGCTCGATGCCGTACGTGGACGAGATGGCCTGCATCTCCATGCCGTCCGTGACGATCAGGCCCTGGTAGCCCAGCTCCTCGCGCAGCAGACCGGTCAGGATCTGCGGGCTCAGCGTCGCGGGACGGTCGGGGTCGAGCGCGGGAAGTAGGATATGCGCGCTCATCACCGCTTTGGAACCCGCTGCGATGGCCGCCCTGAAAGGCACCAGCTCACGGGCGTGCAACGTGTCGAGGTCCACATCGATACGCGGCGCCGCGTGGTGCGAGTCCACGTTGGTGTCGCCGTGCCCCGGGAAGTGCTTGGTGCAGGCGGCCACGCCGGCGGCCTGCAGGCCCTCGACATAGGCGACGGTGTGGCGGGCGGCCAGTGCGGTGTCGGCGCCGAACGAACGCACCCCGATGACGGGGTTGTCCGGGTTGGAGTTGACGTCGGCGGACGGCGCCCAGTTGAGGTCCACCCCGCACGCGGCCAGCCGGCGCCCCAACTCGTGCGCCACGGCGCGGGTGAGGTCCACGTCGTCGACCGAGCCCAGCGCGTAGTTGCCGGGGAACGAGGAGCCGTTGCGCACCTCGAGCCGGGTGACGTCACCGCCCTCCTCGTCGATGGCGACGAGGACGTCGTCGCGTTCCGCCCGCAACCGGGCGGTGAGCGCGGTGAGCTGGCCGGGTGAGGTGATGTTGCGGCCGAACAGGCCGACGGCGCAGAGTCCTTCACCGATCCGCCGCAGCAGCCAGTCGGGCGCGGTGGTGCCGACGAAGCCGGGCTGGAGGATGGTGAGCGCGTCGCGGGTCAGGGTGCCTGACGAGCCACGTACCAGAGTCGTCATGAGGTGGCGTTATCCCTTCACTGCGCCCGAGGTGAGCCCTGCGGCCATCTTCTTCTGGATGATCATGAAGAAGACGACGACGGGCAGTGCGATGAGTGTGGAGGCCGCCATCAGGGCGCCGTAGTCCGTTCCACGCTCGGTGGTGAACGTCATCAGCCAGACGTTGAGCGTGTACTTGGAGTTGTCGTTGATCAGGATGTACGCGAAGAGGTACTCGTTCCACGCGTTGACCAGGGCGAAGATGGAAGCCGCGGCGAGGCCGGGGGCGAGCAGCGGGAAGATCACGCGGCGGAAGGCCCCCATGCGGGTGCAGCCGTCGACCATCGCGGACTCCTCGAGCTCCACGGGGATGTTCACCACGAACCCGCGGATCATGACGATCGCGAACGGCAGCGTGGAGACGAGGTAGACGACGATCAGGCCCCAGTACTCGTCGAGCCCGCCGATGGCGTTGAGCTGCGCGTAGATGGGGATGAGCATCGCGGTCGGCGGCAGCATCTGGACCAGGATCAGCACCATCAGCAGCGCCTTGCGGCCGAAGAAGCGGAACCGGCCGATGGCCAGGGCGGCCAGCGTGGCGATGATCATTCCGCCGACCACCGCGGTGACCGAGACGATGAGGCTCGACTGCACGGCGGTGGCGAAGTTCTCCTGCTTCACCGCGCGCGCGAAGTTGTCGAAGGTCAGCGACGAGGGCCAGAGCGTCTGGTCGTAGGACCGGATCTCATGGTTGGGCCGCAGGGCGCTGATGACGAGCCAGTACACCGGAAAGGCCATCAGGACGGCGGTGATCAGGCCGATGAGGTCGTAGTGCCAGCGGGACTTCTTGCGGTCGGGCCGCAGGTCCTGTCCGGCGCCGGCCGGGGAGGGAGCGGTGGAGGTGCTCATTCGACCTCTCCTGTCTTCATCAGCTGACGCAGGTAGTAGACGGCCACACCGGACAGCAGCAGAACGGTGATCAGTGCGATCGCGGTGCCCTGGCTGAACGAGGTGGACTCGAAGGCCTTGGAGAACGAGTAGAGGCCGAGGGTCTCGTACTCGGGCTCCGGCTTGTTGCCGCGCAGCAGCCAGATCTGCCCGAAGACGTTGAAGTCCCAGATCACCGAGAGGGTGGCGACCATGGTGAAGACCGGGCGGATCACCGGCCAGGTGACGAAGCGGAACACGGCGGGCGCGTTCGCGCCGTCGAGGGACGCGGCCTCCTCGAGCTCCTTGGGCACCTGGGTGAGGGCCGCGTACAGGGTGATGACCACGAAGGGGATGGCGCCCCAGACCACCAGCAGGGCGATGATGGCGAATCCCTGCTTCGGGTCGAGGAACCAGTTGTGGCCGAGGAAGTCCTCGCCCGCGACCTTCGCTATCAGGGTGTTGATGAGGCCGTAGTCGGAGTCGGAGAGCCAGCGGAAGATGGAGGCGGCGACCATCAGGGGCATCGACCAGGCAGCGACGAGCGCCGCCGTCAGCACCAGTCGCACCCATGTGGTCAGCCGGGTCATCAGCAGGGCGAGCAGCAGTCCGATACCCATGGTCAGGCCCACGCAGACGACCATGAAGACGACGGTGCGACCGGTGACCGACCAGAACTCGCCGTCGCCCAGGATGTTGGTGAACTGCTCGAGGCCGACCCAGGGCGGCGATTCGCCCGTCCACAGCTCCTTGCGCCCCATGTCCTGGAAGGACATGATCACGGTCTTCGCCAGCGGGAAGGCGTAGACCGCGGCGACCGCTACGAGCGCCGGGAGGATCAGCAGGTACGGGAGAAGCTCTCCCTTCTTCCGCTTTTTCCGGCCGGAGCCGCTGATCCCTTTCTCGGGCGCCGGCCTGGGGCCGGTGCCTTTCGGGGCACGTGGTACGGGTACCGGCGGGCCGGCGGCCTTGGTGTCGGCGGCAGTCACGTGGCTGACCTTCCGTTTGTTCTTCTGCACCGAAAAGGGCGGGGGCGGGAGCCGCGTGGTGCGGTTCC
>NZ_JBSGZJ010000399.1:0-6534 GCF_053610925.1 Streptomyces sp. NPDC054847
GTCTCACACGGGATCAGTGCAGGGACGCGTACGTGTTCCAGCTGGTGCCGATCGAGACACGCGGCTTGAACGGGCTCTTGCCGTCGGCGTCGTAGCGGTAGAGCGTGCCGCCGGAGGTGGTCGCCAGCAGGTCGGCGCGACCGTCGCCGGTGATGTCACCGGGCGCCACCAGCTTGTTGTAACCCTGCCAGCCGCTGCCGATCAGCTGCCGGGACTCGAAGACCCAGCCCGCCTGGCCGTGGCCCTTGTAGAGGTACAGCTGGCCGGCGGGGGTGCGGGCCACGATGTCGGCGAAGCCGTCACCGGTGATGTCGCCGGCGCCGACGATGGCGTTGTAGCCGTTCCAGCCGGCGCCGATCTTGATCCGGGGAGTCACGGCGGTACCGCTGCCGTTGCCCGGGTAGAGCCACAGGACGCCCGAGGAGTCGCGCGCCAGCAGGTCGCCCTTGCCGTCACCCGACAGGTCGCCGGGGCCGACGAGGGCGTTGTAGATCTGCCAGCCCTTGCCCAGGTAGGCGCCCTCGTAGCCGTACGACAGGTTGTAGAGACCGCCGTCGTAGACCTCGAACAGGTCGGCATAGCCGTCGTTGTCGACGGACGAGGACAGCGTCAGCTTCGCGCCCTGCCAGCCGCTGCCGAGCTGCTCGCGCGCGCTGAGCCGGCCGTTGTTCAGGGCGTGGTAGGCGTAGAGCACGCCGGACTTGTCGACCCCGAAGACCTCGCGCTTGCCCCACGCCGGGTTGTTGCCCGCCCCGGCGAACTGGGACACCGCCTCCCAGCCGGTGCCGAGCTGCTCACGGGGCTTGAGGTTCCCCGTGCCGTCGGCGATGTAGGAGTAGATCGTGCCGGAGAGCGAGCGGCCGACCACGTCCCCGAGACCGTCACCGTCGATGTCGTCGAAGCTGGTGATGGTGTTGTAGATCTGCCAGCCGTGACCCGCCTTGACCCGCTCCTTGAACGGGCGCTGGGCCTCCGCGGTGCCCGAGTAGAAGTACAGGTCACCGGAGGGCGTACGGGCGTACAGGTCCGCGATCGCGTCGTTGTTGACGTCGTTGACGCCGACGATCTGGTCGTAGGCCTGCCAGCCGCTGCCGACCTTCACCCGCGCCGACAGCGGCGTGGACAGGTCCGCGGTGCCCTTGTACAGCCACAGCTCGCCGCCGTGGGTGCGCGCCAGCACGTCACCGACGCCGTCACCGGTCAGGTCGCCGGGCGAGAACACCTTGTTGTAGATGTTCCACCCGTTGCCCGACCAGAAGGAGTAGCCGCTCGTGAGGTCGGACCGGTACGCGGTGAGCCGGCCGGTCGTCGACAGGGTGAAGTGCGTCGGGCTCTCCGGCGCCGCGGACTGCAGCCCGGCGAGGGAGAACACGTCCTTGAAGGACTCCTCGGTGTAGTCGAAGAGGTACTCCCCGCCCGCGGAGGCCGAGGCCTCCAGCCACCACTGACCGCCGATGCCCCGGTACAGGACGTCGCTGATGCCGTCGCCGTCCACGTCGCTGCGCGGCCGCGCCACGGCGAGCGCCGCGTCCGCCGAGGCGGCGGAGCGGTCCTTGTCGGTGCGCAGGTTCGGCAGGGTCACCTGCGCCCGGCCGGCGTCCGCCGCCGGCTTCTCGGCCGGCAGCGGCCGTACGGGAGCGTCGTCCGCGCTCGCCGGGGTGGCGAGGAGCATGCCCGCGGCGAGAGCGAGTGCCGTGCAGGCCGCGATGCGCCGGCCCGTCGGTGCGGGACGGCGGCTCAGGTTCACAGAAGTCAAAGTCCCCCCAGGGAAGATGATCGCTTCACGGCCCGATCCGGGGCCGTGGCACTGCTTAGACGATCAACAGGGGTGGAGGGATGTACGGGAAAACGGGTCAGTTCTTGCGATGGCCTATCAGCCTCGGCTTCTGCTCCAGACCGTCGAGCCCGTGCCACGCCAGATTCACCAGATGCGCCGCCACCTCCGCCTTCTTCGGACGGCGCGCGTCGAGCCACCACTGGCCCGTGAGGGCCACCATGCCGACCAGCGCCTGCGCGTACAGCGGGGCCAGCTTGGGGTCGAAACCGCGGTTCTTGAACTCCATGCCCAGGATGTCCTCGACCTGGGTGGCGATGTCGCTGATGAGCGAGGCGAACGTGCCCGTCGACTGGGCGACGGGCGAATCACGCACCAGGATGCGGAAACCGTCCGTGTACGCCTCGATGTAGTCCAGCAGCGCGAAGGCCGCCTGCTCCAGCAGCTCACGCGGATGCCCGGCGGTCAGCGCCCCCGTCACCATGTCGAGCAACTGGCGCATCTCGCGGTCCACCACGACCGCGTAGAGCCCCTCCTTGCCGCCGAAGTGCTCGTACACGACCGGCTTGGACACCCCGGCCTTGGCCGCGATCTCCTCGACGGACGTGCCCTCGAAGCCCTTCTCCGCGAAAAGGGTGCGGCCGATGTCCAACAACTGCTCACGGCGCTCCGCGCCGGTCATGCGTACCCGTCGGGCGCGCCTGCCGCCCGACGCCCTGGTCTTGTCCGGACTGCCGATACTTCCGTCACTCGCCACGATGTCAATCATGCCGCGTTTACGGCATCGCCCTCGCGGCGGGCTTCGCCGGAGTCGTCGCGGCGGGCGTCGAGACGGGACTGCTGCGGCCAGCGCACGTCGTAGGCCCAGCCGGCCTTCTCGAACCAGCGGATCAGCCGTGCGCTGGAGTCGACCTGGCCGCGCAGCACGCCGTGCCGAGCACTCGTCGGGTCGGCGTGGTGCAGGTTGTGCCACGACTCACCGCAGGACAGCACCGCCAGCCACCACACGTTGCCCGAGCGGTCACGGGACTTGAAGGGGCGCTTGCCCACGGCGTGGCAGATGGAGTTGATCGACCAGGTCACATGGTGCAGCAGCGCCACACGGACCAGTGAGCCCCAGAAGAAGGCGGTGAACGCGCCCCACCACGACATCGTCACCAGACCGCCGACCAGGGGCGGGATCGCCAGCGACAGGATGGTCCAGTAGATGAAGTCGCGCGAGATCCTGCGGAGCGCCGGGTCCTTGATCAGGTCCGGTGCGTACTTGTGCTGCGGCGTCTGCTCCTCGTCGAACATCCAGCCGATGTGCGCCCACCACAGGCCCTTCATCAGCGCCGGGACGGTCTCGCCGAACCGCCACGGGGAGTGCGGGTCGCCCTCGGCGTCCGAGAACCTGTGGTGCTTGCGGTGGTCGGCCACCCAGCGCACCAGCGGTCCCTCGACCGCCAGCGAACCCATGATCGCCAGGGCGATGCGGAGCGGCCGCTTCGCCTTGAACGAGCCGTGGGTGAAGTAGCGGTGGAAGCCGATGGTGATGCCGTGGCAGCCGATGTAGTACATGGCCACCAGCAGGCCGATGTCGAGCCAGCTCACGCCCCAGCCCCAGGCCAGCGGCACCGCCGCCAGGAGCGCGAGGAACGGGACCGTGATGAACAGGAGCAGAGTGATCTGCTCGATCGACCGCTTGCTGTCTCCGCCCCGGGTGGCCGAGGGGAGGGGGGAGTCCGGAGTGCCGGCTACGTCGTCCAGCAGATCAGGGCTTGTGGTCATGAGGGTTCCCTGGGGGTGGGGAGAGAGGGGACGGACGCCTGGCTACGGATCCGTAACCTACGGCGACGTAAGTATGGCAGTGCACGGCGGCGCGGCAAGAGACCTGTGGACAACGCCGGGAAAACGGCCACCTATCCTGGATGGCGTCGGACAGCGCGGTCCGCAAGCCTCCAGTACCCCTCCAGACGTGCTCAAACACTGCAAGGAGCCGCACCTGTGAGCAGTGCCGACCAGACCCCCACCGCCAGTGCAGAACTGCGTGCCGACATCCGCCGACTGGGCGATCTTCTGGGCGAGACCCTCGTCCGCCAGGAGGGCCCGGATCTTCTCGACCTCGTCGAGCGGGTCCGCGCCCTGACACGCACCGACGGTGAGGCCGCCGCCGAGCTGCTGGGCGACACCGACCTGGAGACCGCGGCCAAGCTGGTCCGCGCCTTCTCCACGTACTTCCACCTGGCCAACGTCACCGAGCAGGTGCACCGCGGCCACGAGATGCGCGAGCGCCGCGCCGCCGAGGGCGGCCTGCTGGCCCGCACCGCCGACATGCTCAAGGACGGCGACCCCGAGCACGTACGCGAGACCGTCAGGAACCTCAACGTGCGGCCGGTGTTCACCGCGCACCCGACCGAGGCCGCCCGGCGCTCCGTGCTCAACAAGCTCCGCCGCATCGCCGAGCTGCTGGAAACCCCGGTCATCGCCTCCGACCGGCGCCGGCACGACCTGCGCCTCGCCGAGAGCATCGACCTGATCTGGCAGACCGACGAGCTGCGCGTCGTCCGCCCGGAGCCCGCGGACGAGGCGCGCAACGCCATCTACTACCTCGACGAACTGCACGCGGGCGCCGTCGGCGACGTCCTCGAGGACCTCGCCGCCGAGCTGGAGCGCGTCGGCGTCGAGCTGCCGCCCGGCACCCGGCCGCTCACCTTCGGCACCTGGATCGGCGGCGACCGCGACGGCAACCCCAACGTCACGCCCGCCGTCACCTGGGACGTGCTGATCCTCCAGCACGAGCACGGCATCACCGACGCCATCGAGGTCATCGACTACCTGCGCGGACTGCTGTCCAACTCCATCCGCTACGCCGGGGCGACCGAGGAACTGCTCGCCTCCCTGCAGACGGACCTCGAGCGGCTGCCCGAGATCAGCCCCCGCTACAAGCGCCTCAACGCGGAGGAGCCCTACCGGCTCAAGGCCACCTGCATCCGCCAGAAGCTCGTCAACACCCGCGAGCGCCTCGCCAAGGGCACCCCGCACGAAGAGGGCCGCGACTACCTCGGTACCGCCGAGCTGATCAGCGACCTCACCCTCATCCAGACCTCGCTGCGCGAGCACCGCGGCGGGCTCTTCGCCGACGGCCGCATGGACCGGGTCATCCGCACCCTCTCCGCGTTCGGCCTCCAGCTCGCCACCATGGACGTCCGCGAGCACGCCGACGCCCACCACCACGCCCTCGGCCAGCTGTTCGACCGGCTCGGCGAGGAATCGTGGCGGTACGCGGACATGCCGCGCGACTACCGGCAGAAGCTGCTCGCCAAGGAGCTCCGCTCCCGGCGGCCCCTCGCGCCCACCCCGGCACCGCTGGACGCCGCGGGACAGAAGACCCTCGGCGTCTTCCACACGGTCAAGGAGGCCTTCGAGCGGTTCGGCCCCGAGGTCATCGAGTCGTACATCATCTCGATGTGCCAGGGCGCGGACGACGTGTTCGCCGCGGCGGTCCTCGCCCGCGAGGCCGGTCTGATCGACCTGCACGCCGGCTGGGCCAAGATCGGCATCGTGCCGCTGCTGGAGACCACCGACGAGCTGAAGGCCGCGGACGTCATCCTCGAGGGCATGCTCGCCGACCCCTCCTACCGGCGGCTCGTCTCGCTGCGCGGCGACGTCCAGGAGGTCATGCTCGGCTACTCCGACTCCTCCAAGTTCGGCGGCATCACCACCAGCCAGTGGGAGATTCACCGCGCCCAGCGCAGGCTGCGTGACGTCGCCCACCGCCACGGCGTGCGGCTGCGCCTCTTCCACGGCCGCGGCGGCACCGTCGGCCGCGGTGGCGGCCCCTCCCACGACGCGATCCTCGCGCAGCCCTGGGGCACGCTCGAGGGCGAGATCAAGGTGACCGAGCAGGGCGAGGTCATCTCCGACAAGTATCTGATCCCGTCCCTGGCCAGGGAGAACCTCGAACTGACGGTCGCCGCCACGCTCCAGGCCTCCGCCCTGCACACGGCGCCCCGCCAGTCCGACGAGGCGCTGTCCCGCTGGGACGCGGCCATGGACACCGTCTCCGACGCCGCGCATGCCGCCTACCGCAGGCTCGTCGAGGACCCGGACCTGCCGGCGTACTTCTTCGCCGCCACCCCCGTCGACCAGCTCGCCGAACTGCACCTCGGCTCGCGGCCCTCGCGCCGCCCCGACTCCGGCGCCGGCCTCGACGGACTGCGGGCCATCCCGTGGGTGTTCGGCTGGACGCAGTCGCGGCAGATCGTGCCGGGCTGGTTCGGTGTCGGCTCCGGCCTCAAGGCGCTGCGCGAGGCCGGTCTGGACACCGTGCTCGCGGAGATGCACGGCAACTGGCACTTCTTCCGCAACTTCATCGCCAACGTGGAGATGACGCTGGCCAAGACGGACCTGCGGATCGCCCGCCACTACGTCGACACGCTGGTGCCGGAGAACCTGAAGCACGTCTTCGAGGCCATCGAGGCCGAGCACGCGCTCACCGTCAGCGAGGTGCTGAAGGTGACGGGCAACGACGAACTGCTCGGCTCCAACCCCGTGCTCCAGCAGACGTTCGCCATCAGGGACGCCTATCTGGACCCGATCTCCTACCTCCAGGTGGCGCTGCTCAAGCGTCAGCGCGACGCGGCCGAACGCGGCGAGGAGGCGGACCCGTTGCTGGCCCGCGCCCTGCTGCTGACGGTCAACGGCGTCGCGGCGGGCCTGCGCAACACCGGCTGACGCCGGGTGACATGAAGGTGCCCCCGCCGGCCGCTGACGTGCAG
>NZ_JBSGZJ010000400.1:0-6533 GCF_053610925.1 Streptomyces sp. NPDC054847
CGCCGCGCGTCGCGGCCGCCGCCGCACTGCGGCGCGACCTCGACGCCCGGCGGCAGCCAAGCCCCCGGTTCTCCGTCGAGCACCAGGATCCGCCGGCGGGCGGGGGTGGCGAGGACCGCGTCGAGGGTGTCCCGCAGCGCGGCCTCGGCGAGCGCGGCGGCCTCCTTCGGGGTGTAGGCGGGAGTGAGCCGCGTCTTGACCCGGCCGGGCACCGGCGCTTTCGCGATCACCAGCAGCGTCCCGTTCATCGCGTGCCGCCGTTCACTGGGGAACGCGGCGGTTCCGCCAGGACCGCGCTCATGTCCCGTACGGCGTGCCAGGTGCCCCGCCAGGTGCCCGTCACCTTCGACTTCCCCGCCCTCGGCAGGTAGGGGACGTCGACCTCCGTCACCCGCAGGCCCGTGTCGCATGCGCGGACCACCATCTGGAGGGGGTAGCCGCTGCGGCGGTCGGTCAGATCGAGGGCCAGCAGGTCGGCGCGGCGCCCGGCCCGCAGGGGGCCGAGGTCGCGCAGCCGCAAGCCGGTGCGCCGGCGCAGCATGCGGGACAGAGCGGCGTTGCCGGCCCGGGCGTGCGCAGGCCACACCCCCCGCTCCCGCGGTCGCCGCCGCCCCAGCACCAGGTCCGAGTCGCCGTCCGCGATCCGCCGGACGAACCCGGTCAGCAGTCCCGGGTCGAGCGACGCGTCGCAGTCGCAGAAGCACACGTACTCGGCCTCCGCCGCCCACAGCCCCGCATGGCAGGCGGAACCGAAGCCGCGCCGGGGCTCGTGGACGACGAGGGCGCCGAGCGCGCGGGCGATCTCGGCGGAGCCGTCCGTCGAGCCGTTGTCGACGACGATCGCCCGCCAGCCGGCCGGGATGCGGGACAACACCCAGGGGAGTGCCTCCGCCTCGTCGAGACAGGGCAGGACGACGTCGGCGGTCAGCATGCCGCCCCCGGTCCGTCCGCGGCGAATTCGGCCATGCCTTCGTCGAAGCCGACGCGGGGTTTCCAGCCCAGTTCGGTGCGCAGCCGTGCCGAGTCGGCGGTGATGTGCCGCACGTCGCCGAGTCGGAACTCGCCGGTGACGACCGGCTCCGGCCCGCCGTGCGCGGCGGCCAGCGCGGCCGCCGTCTCGCCGACGGTGTGCGGGGTGCCGCTGCCGGTGTTGTACGCGGTGAGAACTCCCGGCTGCCGCCCGTGGACCGCCTCCAGGGCGACGGCGTTCGCCTCGGCCACGTCCCGTACATGGACGAAGTCCCTGCGCTGTCCGCCGTCCTCGAAGACCCGGGGCGGCTCGCCGCGTTCGAGTGCCGACCGGAAGAAGGCGGCGACGCCCGCGTAGGGGGTGTCGCGCGGCATTCCGGGGCCGTACACGTTGTGGTAGCGCAGGGCGACGGCGCGTCCGCCCGTCGATCTGGCCCAGGCCGCCGCCAGGTGTTCCTGCGTCAGCTTCGTCGTGGCGTACACGTTCCGCGGGTCGACCGGCGCGTCCTCGTCGACGAGACCGGGGACGAGCGGGTCGCCGCAGGCGGGGCACAGCGGCTCGAACCGGCCGGCCTCGAGGTCGGCCGCGGCGCGCGGACCGGGTCGGACCCGGCCGTGCCGGGCGCAGTCGTAGCGGCCCTCGCCGTAGACGACCATCGACCCGGCGAGCACCAGGTCGGCGACGCCCGCCTCCGCCATCGCCGCGAGCAGCACGGCCGTGCCGTGGTCGTTGCAGCTGACGTAGTCGGGTGCGTCGGAGAAGTCGCTGCCGAGGCCGACCATCGCCGCCTGGTGGCAGACGGCGTCCACGCCGCGCAGTGCGTCGGCCACCGCCACCGGGTCCCGCACGTCCGCGTGGATCCACGCGCCGCCGGGCGGCAGGGGCGGCCGGGGGCGGGCCGCGGAACGGGAGACGGGGAGCAGGGCGTCGAGGACCACCGGGTCATGGCCCCGCGCGGTGAGCGCCGTGACGATGTGCGAGCCGATGAAGCCCGCGCCGCCTGTGACTAGTACACGCATGCTGCGACGCTACGGCGGGCGGAGCCGCGGATCGCCGGTCCGCGCCGTGCCGTCACAGGTACGTAAGGAGTGCGCTGCTCCGGTCGGGTGCCCCGCTCCGCCTTACGGGGCAGTCAGGTAAGCCAGCCCCGGGTGCGCGGCCCGGTAGCCGTCGAGGAGGCGGCGGGCCACGCCCACCGAGTCGACCAGCGGATGCAGCGCGAAGGCCTTCACCGCGCCCGCCCGCGAACCGCTCTCCGCCGCGGCGAGCACCTCGCGTTCGACCGCCTTGACCGCGGTGACGAGCCCGACCGCGTGGTACGGCAGAGGGTCGACGCTCACCGGATGGGCGCCGCCGGCGTCGACCAGGCAGGGGACCTCGATGACGGCGTCGGCGTCCAGCACGGAAAGGGTGCCGCGGTTGCGGACGTTGAGGATCAGCGTGGTGCGCTCGTCGCGGGCGACGGCCCGCATCAGGGCGAGCGCCACCTTCTCGTAGCCACCGGACTCCAGGTCGTCCTCGTCGCGTTCGCCGACGCCCGCCGCGTCCCGGTTGGCGGCCATGTATGTGGCCTCCCGCTCGGCGAGCGTACGGCGCCAGGCCGTCAGGGCCGGTGTGTCGGGGCGCCGCATCTCCGCATAGAAGCGGCCCTGTTGGCGGCCGAGGAACGCGCCCCGGGTCTGTTCGGCCTCCGTGTAGGCGCGCACCGTCTCGCGGTTGAAGTAGTAGTAGTGCAGGTATTCGTTGGGCACGGCCCCCAGCGACCGCAGCCACTCCGGCCCGAAGAGCCTGCCCTCCTCGAAGGAGGACAGCGCGTCGTCGTCGGCGAGGAGCTGCGGCAGTCGGTCGCGTCCGCCGACGCGCAGGCCGCGCAGCCAGCCGAGGTGGTTGAGGCCCACATAGTCGATCCATGCGCTCGCGGGGTCGGCGCCCAGCACCTTGGCCACCCGCCTGCCGAGTCCCACCGGCGAGTCGCAGATGCCGATGACCCGGTCGCCGAGGACATGGCTCATCGCCTCGGTGACCAGGCCGGCCGGGTTGGTGAAGTTGATGACCCACGCGTCGGGGGCGAGCGCGGCGATCCGGCGTGCGATGCCCACGGCCACGGGCACGGTGCGCAGCCCGTAGGCGATGCCGCCCGCGCCGACGGTCTCCTGGCCGAGCACGCCTTCGCGGAGGGCGACCCGCTCGTCCTCCGCCCGGCCCTCCAGCCCGCCGACCCGGATGGCGGAGAAGACGAAGTCGGCGCCGCGCACGGCCTCGTCGAGGTCCAGGGTCACGACGACCTCGGGCGCGTCCGGGTGCCCGTCCGCCTGCTCGGCGAGCACCCGGGACACCGCGTCCAGCCGGCCGCCGTCCACGTCGTGCAGGGTGACGCGGGTGACCCGCCCCTCCCCTTGATCGCCGAGCAGTGCCCCGTACACCAGAGGGACCCGGAATCCGCCGCCGCCGAGAATGGTGAGCTTCATGCCCGTACGCTACTCGGCGGCCGCGGGCGGGCCGGTCCTACGGGGTGGCGGCGTCGGAGACCGGACGCCTCCACACCGAGGGCGGAGGCGTCAGCCGAGGTCGAACGCGTTGGGCAGGCCGAGCCGGTGGCGCGTGCGGTCGTGCCGTTTGAAGGGCGCCATCTCCGGGGCACGGAACAGCGGTGTGATCGTGCAGCGCGGCGCGGTGGAGCCGGCGTTGTCCAGCAGGGCGTTGACGGCTGCGCGGGCGGAGGCGTTCGCGCCCTCCATGGTCGCGAGGTCGATGTCGACCGAGACGTAGTCCCCGGCGAGGAAGAAGTTCGGGATGCGGGTCGCGGCCTGCGGGCGGTTGTGGAAGGTCCCCACCGGGTGGATGAGGAGTTCGTCGTCGTTGGTGGGGTGCGGGGTGCCCAGGCCGTCGACGCCGGGGTCGAGGAACCAGGAGTGCAGGGCGCTGTCCTTGAGGACCACCTTGCCGGTGTCGTTCAGCGCCGCCTTCAGCTGCGCCCACACCTCTTTGGCGACCTCCGTGCGGGTGCACTGCTTCGCGGTCCTGCCGTACAGGATGCCGGGCCGGTCCCATTCGGAGACGTCCACCGACAGGCAGTCCACGGCCACGCCGTCGCCGTAGTCGGCCGGGAAGTCGCGGCCGGGCCAGTGCGCGGCCTGTTGGATCGCGGTCAGCGCCCAGGGCGAGTCGATGCAGTTGAGGTGGCCGTGGAGCAGCGGGGCGCGCTCGGTCAGATAGAACTGGATGCCGGTCATCCAGTCGGTCCGCAGCTTGTCGCAGCGCGCGAGCTGCGGGTCGGCGGCGCGCAGCGCGGGTCCCCAGGTGCGCCGGGCGTGTTCCACCGGCATCGCGGAGATGTAGTGGTCGGCGGTCACCGACTCGCGCCCGCCCCGCGGGTTCTCGATCACGGCCCCTGTGACCCGTCCGGCGGCGTACGTCACCTCGCGTACGGTCCAGCCGACCTTGAACTCCACGCCCAAGGACCGAAGATGGGTCACCCACGGGTCGATCCAGGCCTCGTTGGTGGGGGCGTCGAGGATGCGGTCCAGCGGGCCGTCGGCCCCGCGGCCCAGCGCGTTGAGGACGAACGCCTCGAGCAGGGTGGCGACGGTACGGGTACTGGCCTCCTCGGCCTTGGTCGCGACGATGTTGCGGGTGAGCCCGACGGCGAGGATGCGCCGGTAGTCGTAACTCATCTCCTCCGCCCTGATGAACTCCCACCAGGGTGTGGCCTCCCAGGTCCGGTCGCGGCGCTCGTCGCAGCTGGTGAGGAAGACGAGCATGCGGTTCACGAAGTACGCGGTCTCGTGGAAGGGGATGCCGAGGGCCGTGTCCAGCATCGCGGTCAGGGCGCGGCGGATGTCGTCGAGGGTGAGGCCGGGCGGCCGGTGGCCGGGCCAGGGGAGCGGGATGCGCAGGTCCTCGCGGCCGGTGCGGCTGAACGACATCTCGGCCGGTGCGACCAGGTTGTCCCGGACGCCGCCCGGCTTCCCCGGGAAGGGGATGCGGCGCATGGTGTCGGGCAGGTTGTGATAGATCCCGGGGATGAAGCGGAAGCCGTGCTCCGCGGGCAGGGGTCTGCGGCCGCCCCTGGCGCTGTCGGGCACGTCCATGCTGCGGGCCTTGCCGCCGAGCGCCCGGCGCTCGTAGACGGTGACCCGTAACCCGCGCTCGGCGAGTTCATGAGCCGCTGTCAGCCCGGCGACGCCGCCGCCGAGGACGGCGACGGAGAGGGCCGGCGCGGCGGCGGCCGCGGTCCCGGAGGCCGTGGCGGTCGCTAATGCCGCGGTGCCGCCCACGGCTGCGGCGCCCGCCATGAACGTGCGTCGTGAGGTAGGCCGTGCGGTACGCCGTGACGTGCCGGAACGATCCATCCGAAGCCCCTTACCGACGGTAACTTTCGCGTCCGGCGCTGGAGCATACGGAGGTCCCCCACGACTCGGAAGCCACGCGTGCGCCGCCATTGCTCAATGGCTGGAAAATGAAGCCATGGCCCGACGAACCAAACGCACCAGAAGCACCACGCCTCCCACCCTCACCGCCGAGTCGCCCTGCCCCTGCGGGCTGCCCGCCCCGTACGGGGAGTGCTGCGGCCGGTTCCACAGCGGGGACGAGTCCGCGCCCACGGCAGAGCTGCTGATGCGCTCGCGCTACAGCGCCTTCGTCGCCCATGACGCGGCGTACCTGCTGCGCACCTGGCACTCGTCGACCAGGCCCCGGCACCTCGAGCTGGACCCGGGCATGCAGTGGACCTCACTCGAGATCGTCGCCACCACGGACGGCAGCGCCTTCCACTCGAGAGGCACCGTGACCTTCCGCGCCCGCTACCGCCACCGCGGCAACCGGGGCGAGCTGCACGAGCACAGCAACTTCGAGCGTGAGAACGGCGCTTGGGTGTACGTCGACGGCACCTTCATCGACTGAGGACGCGGGCGGTCAGCGCCGCCGGCGCGGCATGACCGTGAGCCGCGGGTCGTACGCGGCCAGCACCTTGTTGGCCCGCGCGAGTGTGGCGAGCGCGTGCTCCCGGTCCGCCCGGTCCTCCGCGCACAGCGGCCCGCGGAACAGGCTCACCTCGCGCGCCGCGCACTCGGCGTCGATCTCCGCCTGGAGGATGTGGACCGGCATGCAGGACCCGATCAGCGCCGCGACGCGGTCGGGGATCGGCACCGGGACGAGGGGGGAGGCGGTCACGTGAAGTCCTTCTTTACCGTACGGGTCGCCCCGTGATCTCTCGTTACGCGGGAGTGAGTCGACCGCGTCCCGGCGGCGCTGCTCAGGGAGGACGAAGGACGCCGTACGAGAGGCGCGCACCGCACCCTTCGCCCGGCCGTCCGCCCCCGGCGGCACCGCCGACATACCTTACGCGAACGCCGCCGAAGCACCCGAATCGACGGCCTTGTGGCGCAAAAAGGACGCCGGCGGCCGGAATCGGGGCCTCGGCGGCCGAATGCGCAGCTCAAGTGGGTGGAACGGCGAGCGGGTTGATCACTGCGGTGCCGCGGCGGGCCTCTCGCGTCACTCTGCCGCCACGTTCCGGCCACGGCCGGAACAGGGCCCCGAGGTCCGGGCCGTGTTCCAACAG
>NZ_JBSGZJ010000401.1:0-6532 GCF_053610925.1 Streptomyces sp. NPDC054847
CTCCAGGACGACGGCACGGGCCGCGCCGTCGTCCTCGGGTGCGAGCCAGCTGCCCGCGGTGACCAGCGGCCGCCCGGTCCCCGGCGGCCGGACGCCGGTCGCCCGCAGCGCGACCGCCGCCCGCGCGCCGCGTGACTCGACGGTGGTGGCGGCGGTCCGGTAGGGGCCCGAGAGGGCTTCGACCCCGTCGAGCCGGGACAGGGCGGCCGGGTCGGCGCCCGGCCGGGTCTGCAGCCAGATGTGGGCGCCCTGGGACTGGTTGAAGATCCGCTGCCAGGGGTTGGCGGCATAGCTGAACAGTGCGCCGGCCAGCAGCAGGGAGGCGATGATCCCGGCGCTGGCCAGGACGACGAAGAGGGCCTCGCCGCGGTGTGCGCGGAAGTCGGCGTGAGCCCAGCGAAGTGTGGCCCGCATGCTCATTCCTTCAGTTCGAGCACGCCGGACACTCCGCCGGCCGGGCCGCGGTGGCCGCCGCCGAGCTGTGCGTCGTCGGCGATCCGTCCGTCGAAGAAGCTGATGACGCGGTCGGCGGCGCTGGCCATCCGGGCGTCGTGGGTGACCATCAGGATCGTCTGTCCCCGCTGGTGGAAACGGGACAGCAGCCGCAGCACCTCGCGTGTGCCCTTGCTGTCGAGACTGCCGGCCGGTTCGTCGGCGAGGAGCAGAGCGGGGTGGTTGACCAGGGCGCGGGCCAGTGCGACGCGCTGCTGTTCGCCGCCGGAGAGCTCGCCGGGCATGGACTTCTCCCGGCCTTCGAGGCCGAGCTCGGCGAGCAGTTCGGCCCGGGACTCGCGGGCGGCCCTGGGCGAGGCGCCGGCGAGCAGCGCGGGAAGTTCGACGTTGTCGGCGACGGTCAGGTTGGAGACCAGGTTGAAGAACTGGAAGACGACGCCGATGCTGCGCCGCCGCAGCACCGCCCAGCGGGCCTCGCGGTACTCGTCGACGCGGCGGCCGTCGAGCCAGAGTTTTCCGCTGTCGGGCCGCTGGAGACCGCCGATCAGATGCAGCAGTGTCGACTTCCCGGCGCCGGAGGGCCCGGTGACGGCGACGAACTCGCCCGGCCGGACGGTCAGGTCCACACCCCGTACCGCGTGGACCGGCGCGCCTTCGCCGTGGTGCGTCTTGGTCAGGGCCTCCGCGCGCACGATCGGCGCGCTGCCGCGCCCGTCGTCCGCCGTCCCGGCGGCCGCGTCCCGTCCGGGTACGGGCGCCGTGCCGTGCCCGCGGCGGTCGCCGGAAGCCGCGTCGTGGCTCATTCCAGCTCCTCCTGACAGCGCTCCAGCCAGTCCAGGTCGGCCTGCAGGTGCAGCATCGCGCCCTCGATCAGCAGTTGGGAGATCCGGTTGTCCCGGTCCTCGGCGGCGGCCAGCTTCGACAGGTCCCGCATGGTGTTGAGGTACTGTCGCCGCTGCTTGTTGATCAGGGCGACCGGGTCGGCGAGCCCCGACTCGGGCGCCAGGGCGAGCTTCATGAAGAACTCGTCCCGCACGCGCGGCTCGTCGGTGGTCTCCTCGAACCAGGCCTGCACCGCCTCACGCCCGGCGTCGGTCAGCCGGTACGTGCGCTTGTTGGGTCGGCCGGACTGCTCGACGTCCTCGCCGTCGATCAGCCCGCTCTTCTCCAGGCGGCCGAGGGTGACGTAGATCTGGCCGACGTTCGGCTGAGGGTACGCGGCGCCCAGGAGCTTCTCAAGGTCCTGCTTCAGCTCGTAACCATGTGCCGGGCCACGGGTGAGCAGTGCCAGGAGCGGCAGCCGCACGCTCCCCCCTCTCTCCCGCTGACGTAGTTTCCTGTTGGCCGGGCGGCGGGCGTGTGGCCCACGGCACCTGTCCGGTCCGCCTGGACGTCTAGTATCGCCCATGCCTAACGGGTATATATAGGGCCCGATGGTCGGCGACGCAGCCGGATCGTGCACCGGGAGGAACCTATGCGGTGGATGCGTGCCGCGGGTAGAGCTCTCCTGGTCGTGGCGGTGCTGCTGGCGGGGTATGCCGGTTTCGGCGCCCGCGCCGGTGGCGTGGACCCTCAGGGCCGCGGACCGATGACGCTGGCGACGGCGGGTGATCTCACCGACTATCTCTCGCCCCTCCTCGACGACTGGAACCGCGCCCACCCGGACGAGCGGGTCACCCTGGTCGAACTGCCCGACTCGGCGGACGAGACCCGGGCGCAGATGACCAGCGAGCTGCGTTCCGGCAGCGACCGCTTCGACGTACTGAACATCGACGTGGCATGGACCTCCGAGTTCGCGGCGGCGGGGTGGATCTCCCCGCTGGAGCGCGACCGGTTCCCGCTCGACAGTTTCCTGCGGCCGGTCGTCGACACGGCCACCTTCGACGGGCGGCTGTTCGCGGTCCCGTACGTCACCAACGCCGGGCTGCTCTACTACCGCAAGGACATCCTCGAACGGGAGGGGGTCGAGCCCCCGCGCACCTGGGCCGAGCTGGCCCGGCAGGCCCGTACGATCGCCCCGAAGTACGGCCTGGACGGGTACGCCGGCCAGTTCCTGCCCTACGAGGGGCTCACCGTCAACGTCGCGGAGGCCGTGCACTCCGCGGGCGGGTCGATCCTGCGGGACGACGGGGAGCGGGTCACCGTGGACTCCGCCGCGGCGAGGGCCGGGCTGACGTTCCTCGCCGACGGGGTGCGTCAGGGGTGGATCCCCCGGGAGGCTCTCGGCTACAAGGAGGAGGAGTCGCGGCAGGCGTTCCAGGACGGCCGGCTGCTCTTCCTGCGGAACTGGCCCTATGTGTACGCGGACGCCGGCGCCGAGGGCTCGAAGGTGGCGGGGAAGTTCGGCGCGGTGCCGCTGCCCGGGCCCGACGGGCCCGGCACCAGTGTGCTGGGCGGCTCCAACCTCGCCGTCAGCGCCCACTCGCGGCACCCGGCGTCGGCCGCGGACCTGATCGCCTACCTCACCAGTGAGCGGGTGCAGCGGCAGGTTGTCACCGAGGGCTCGCTGCCGCCGGTGCGCGCCGCGCTGTACGAGGACCCGGAGCTGATCAAGGCCCATCCCTATCTGCCGACGCTGCGCCAGAGCGTGCTGTCGGCGGTGCCGCGCCCCAAGAGTCCGCGCTACGACCAGGTCAGCCTGGCGGTGCAGGCGGTGGCGCAGGACGTCATGGCGCTGCGGCAGACGCCTGCCGAGGCCGTCGCGCGGCTCGCGCGCGAGCTGGGGACGATCTCCCGCAGCGACTGACCCGCTCACGCCCACCTCCCGTCCGTTCCGGAGAGCCTCTACTTACATGTTAAGTAGAGGCTCTCTTTTTGACACCTGGGCATTACCGTACAAACCACCCCACCTTTCGACGGTTTCCGGAAGCATCGTTGACACCTTCCAGTCACCGCTACTTAACATGCATGCATAACAGCGCACCCGGTCCGGGGCGCTCTCGCATTCAGCAGAAACAGGTCGACGCGAGATGCTCAGCACGCTTCCGGCCGGCATCGGCCGGCCCTCCCGCCCTGCCTCCACACCTGAACCGTGGTGGCGCGACGCGGTGATCTACCAGGTCTACGTCCGCAGCTTCCTCGACAGCACCGGGGACGGCATCGGCGACCTGGCCGGCGTCCGGGCCGGGCTTCCCTACCTCAGGAAGCTGGGCGTCGACGGCATCTGGCTCAGCCCCTTCTACCCCTCGCCGCAGCACGACCACGGCTACGACGTCGCGGACTACCAGGACGTCGATCCCGTCTACGGCGACCTCGCCGAGTTCGACCGGCTGGTGGCCGACGCCCGCCGCCTCGGACTGAAACTGCTGCTCGACATCGTCCCCAACCACTGCTCCAGCGAGCACCCGTGGTTCCGCGAGGCGCTCGCCGCCGGCCCCGGCGGCGCCGCCCGCTCCCGCTTCCACTTCGCGCCCGGCCGAGGCCCCGACGGGGCAGAGCCGCCCAACAACTGGCGCGCCATGTTCGGCGGCCCCGCCTGGAGCCGCGTCACCGAACCCGACGGCACGCCGGGGGAGTGGTACCTCCACCTCTTCACCCCCGAGCAGCCCGACCTCAACTGGCGCGACCCGGCCGTCGGCGACGACTTCGAACAGGTGCTGCGCTTCTGGCTGGACCGCGGCGTCGACGGCTTCCGCATCGATGTCGCCGCCGGACTGTTCAAGCACCCCGCGCTCCCCGACTCCGACGACCCGTTCGCCGACGAGCGCTCCCGCGACTCGGTCAACCCGCTGGCCTGGAACCAGCCGGAGGTCCACGACGTGTGGCGCCGCTGGCGGTCGGTGTGCGAGGAGTACGCCGCCCGTGACGGCCACGACCGGCTGCTCGTCGGCGAGGTCTCCGTACCCACCGCCCGGGAACACGCCGAGTACGTCCGCCCGGACGAGCTGCACCAGGCCTTCTTCTTCGACCTGCTCTCCGCCCCCTGGGACGCCGACGCCTTCCGCTCGACGATCGACGAGGCGATACGCGACATCGCCGGCACCGGCTCGACCGTCACCTGGGTCCTCAACAACCACGACCAGGTCCGCACCGTCACCCGCTACGCCGGCGAGCCCGGCGTCGAGGCCAGCGGACTCGGCGCCGCCCGCGCCCGCGCCGCCGCCCTGCTGATGCTCGCGCTGCCCGGCGCCGCCTACGTCTACCAGGGTGAGGAGCTCGGCCTGCCCGAGGTGCTCGACCTGCCCGACGAGGTGCTCACCGACCCGATCTTCCACCGCACCGGCAGCCGCAAGCGCATCCGCGACGGCTGCCGTGTCCCGCTGCCCTGGTCCGGCCACGCTTCCCCGTTCGGCTTCAGCCAGGGCGTGGCCGGGGCCCGGCCGTGGCTCCCGCAGCCCGAGTGGTTCGCGGAACACGCCACCGACCGGGCCCTGGCCGACACCCGCTCCTTCTGGCACCTGTACCGCGACGGCCTGCAGCTGCGCCGCAGTCTCCCGCAGTTGGGGGAGGGCACGCTGCGCTGGCTGGACGCGCCCCCGCAGGTCCTCGCCATGGCCCGCGGTGACGGGCTGATCTGCGCGGTCAACTTCGGCACCGAGCCGGTCCCCGCGCCCGTGACCGGAACACCCCTTCTCTCCAGCGGTCCCTGCCCGGACGGTGTGCTCCCCGGAGCGACCGCCGCCTGGTGGACCGGCGACCACCCCGCTTCCTGATCCCCGTTCTCCCCCGGAAGGACTCACCATGCGACGAATCGGCAGCACCACCACCCGGCGTGCGACGGCCGCCGCCTCCGCGGTTCTCGGCCTCACCCTCGCCGCCACCGCCTGCGGCGGCACCACCGGAACCGCGAGCGGGGGCGGCGAGCTCAGCGGCCAGACCGTCACCGTGGCCGGCGTCTGGACCGGCAGCGAACAGAAGAACTTCAAGAAGGTGCTGGACGCCTTCAGCGAGAAGACCGGCGCCAAGACCGTCTTCGTGCCCTCCGGCGACAACGTCTCCACCTTCGTCGGCAGCAAGATCGAGGGCGGCAACGCACCGGACGTCGTGATGGTGCCGCAGGTCGGCGTCCTTCAGCAGTTCGCGAAGGAGGGCTGGCTCGAGCCGCTGTCCGACAAGACCGCGAAGACGGCCACCGCGGGCCTCGCCCCGGTGTGGAAGAACTACGGCACCGTCGACAAGACGTACTACGGCCTCTACTTCAAGGCCGCCCACAAGTCCACCGTCTGGTACAGCCCCGAGGCGTTCACCCAGGCCGGCGTCAGTGCCCCCAAGACCTACGAGGACCTCCTCAAGACAGGCCGCACACTCGCCGACTCCGGCAAGCCCGCCTTCTCCGTCGCCGGTGAGGACGGCTGGACGCTGACCGACTGGTTCGAGAACATCTACCTCTCCCAGGCCGGACCCGAGAAGTACGACCAGCTCGCGCGCCACGAGCTCAAGTGGACCGACGAGAGCGTCGTCAAGGCGCTGACCACGCTCGGCGAACTGTTCAAGGACGACCAGCTGGTCGCGGGCGGTGCGAAGGCGGCGCTGCAGACCGACTTCCCGTCCTCCGTCGAGCAGGTCTTCGGCCCCGAACCCAAGGCGGGCATGGTCTACGAGGGAGACTTCGTCGGCGGCATAGCCAAGGACGAGTTCGGCCGCAAGCTCGGTGAGGACGCCGCCTTCTTCCCGTTCCCCGCCGTCGGCGGGGGCGAGGCCCCGGTCGTCAGCGGCGGCGACGCCGCCGTCGTCCTCAAGGACGGCAAGAACAGCAAGGCCGGCATGAAGCTCCTGGAGTTCCTGGCCACCCCGGAGGCGGCCGAGATCTGGGCCGGCGCCGGTGGATTCCTGTCGCCCAACAAGGACGTCAGCCTCGACGCCTACGGCGACGAGACCACCCGCTCCACCGCCGAATCCCTCGTCGGGGCGGGCGACTCGGTCCGCTTCGACATGTCCGACCAGGCGCCCGCCGCGTTCGGCGGTACGAAGGGCGCCGGCGAGTGGAAGCTCCTCCAGGACTTCCTGCGCGACCCGTCGAACCCGAAGGCCACCGCGGCGAAGCTCGAGGCCGCGGCCGCCAAGGCGTACGGGAACTGAGGCAGCCGCCATGGCCGACACCCTCAAGGAACGGGCCCCCCGGGCCCGCGCTCCCAAGGCC
>NZ_JBSGZJ010000402.1:0-6504 GCF_053610925.1 Streptomyces sp. NPDC054847
CTTCCATGTACGGGGGGAAGCTGGGGATGTGGGAGTTGTCGTGTTCGAGGACGGAGACGTCGCCGTTCTTGGCCACTTCGCGGAAGCCGGCGAACTTGTAGGTGACGAGCATCGTCCGGTTGCGGTCGGTGGAGACGAATTCCGCCCGCAGTGTCACGCCGGCGTCGTGGGCCTTGCGGATGAGGTGGCCCAGGAGGACGGAGCCGACGCCGCGGGCCATCACGCGGCAGGACATCAGGAGCAGTTTCAGGGTCCATACGTCGGCGGAGCGTTCGACGAGGGCGAGGCCGATCTTGCCGTAGGTGCCGTACTTGTCGTCGAGTGAGGCGACGAGCAGTTCGTGGTCGGGCGAGGAGCGGAACGCGTCGAGCTCTTCGTAGGAGTAGGTGTAGCCGGTGGCGTTCAGCTGGTTGGTGCGTACGGTGAGTTCCTCGGCGCGCTTGAGGTCGTCCTCCCGTGCGGGGGCGATGGTGAAGTGCATGTCGAGGGAGGCGAGGAACTCTTCGGAGGCGCCGGTGTGGGACTCCTCCGCGGCCTTGCGCTGTGCGTCGGCCCGGTACAGGTGGCGGCGTTCGCGGGAGTCCGCGGTGACGAACCGCGGCTGCATGCGGGGCAGGTCGGGGATGCGTTCGGCGTCGAGGGCGTCGATGCACAGCACCTGGGGGTGGGTGAAGCCGACCTCGTCGCGTTCGAAGGGCTGGTCGTCGACGAAGGCGAGGGTGTCGATGCCGATGTTGATCGCTTCGGCGACGGCCTTCACCGAGTCCGACTTCTGGCCCCAGTTGATCTGGGGATAGAGGAAGTATTCGGCGATGCCGAATTCTTCGAGTCGGGCCATGGCGGCGTCGTGGTCGTTTCGGCTGGCTATGGAGTGGAGAATTCCCCGCTCGTCGAGGGTGCGCAGGACGTCGACGATTCCCGGGCGGAGTTTGACGTCTCCGTCCTCGAGGAGCACTCCGTCCCATACGGTGTTGTCGAGGTCCCAGACCACGCATTTCACGGTGATCGTCATCAATTTCCCCTGTTCGTGGTGCGCAGCTGATGGCGGCCGAGGGTGAAATCCTGGAAGGCGTATTCGGCGAGGCCGACTTGGTGGAGCTGGGTGCTTCCCTCGATGATTTCCATGATTTTGGCGTCGCCGAGGTACCGCTGGACGGGGTATGCGGAGCTGCAGCCGTTGGCGCCGTGGATCTGTACGGCGTCGGTCGCCGCGCGTACGGCGGCGCGGGAGGCGAAGTACTTCGCCAGTGAGGTGGCGGCGAGGGCTCCGGGGTCGCGCTCGTCGCGGAGCCGGCCGGCGTCCATGCACAGCAGGCGGGCCGCGCGGGCCTCGGTGTACATGTCGCTGATCATGCGGCGGACGAGTTGGTGGTCCTTGATGAGCGCGCCGAACTGTTCGCGTTCGCCCGCGTAGGCGAGACAGGCGTCGAGGCAGGCGTCGAGGATGCCGACGCTGCCCCAGCCCACGGTGTAGCGGCCGAGGTCGAGGGCGGCGCCGACGACGTGCGAGATGCCGAGGCCGGGGCGGGCGAGGATGTTCTGCTCGGGCACCGGGGTCTGTTCGAAGCGCACGTCGGCGGTCATCGAGGCGCGGATGCCGATGAGGTCCGTGATCAGGGAGGTGCTCAGGCCGGGGGCGGGGCGTTCGACGAGGACCGCGGTGGGTCCTTCCTCGGTCCGGGCGACCGTCAGGAACAGGTCGGCCACGTGGCCGTAGGTGATCCATTTCTTGTGGCCGTCGAGCAGGTGGCCGTCGCCGGTGCGGGTGAGGCGGCTGGTGACGCCGGCGGCGTCGCTGCCGGCGCCGGGTTCGGAGACGGCGAGTGCCGCGATGCGTTCGCCGGTCGCGAGCAGGGGCAGCCAGGTGTCCTTCTGGGCGCGGCTGCCCCAGCGCATGATCGCGTGGGCGACCATGGTGTGCACGGTGAGCAGGCTGCGCAGTGAGGAGCAGGCGCGTCCGATCTCCGCGGCCAGCAGTCCGAGGGTGACCGCGTCCCTGCCGCCTCCGCCGTACTCCCGCGGGACGGCCAGGCCGAGGTATCCGCTGTCGGCCAGGGCGCGGACGAGCTCCGGCGGGGTGTGCTGGGCACGGTGGATCGAGTCCGCGGCCGGCGCGACGACGCGCTGGGCGAACTCCTGGAATTCCTCCCGGGCCTCGGTGTGCCCGGCGGGTGGCTGGGTCGTCAGGGACACGGTTCGCCTCACTGGGGCACGGCTGCGGACAGCTTGCGGTTGACGAAGGCCTCGAGGGCGCTGACGGAGCGGAAGTGGTCGAGTTCGAGGTCGTCGTTCTCGACGGTGATGCCGAACTCGTGCTCGACGAAGGCGACCAGCTGCATGGCGAACATCGAGCTGACGAAGCCCAGCTGGAAGATGTCGTCGTCGTCCCCCAGGTCGTGCACGGGGAAGAAGCGGGAGAGGTAGTGCGCGATCCGGGGCTTGATGTCCGTGCTCATGTCATTCCCTGTCTCTGGTGGACTCGTCCGGTGGGTCGGGTGCGGCGGGGCCGCGGGCGGCCGCGGCCCCGTGCCGCTCAGGCGTAGCTGTGGAAGCCCTGGCCGCTCTTTCGGCCCAGCAGCCCGGCGGCGACCATCTTCTTGAGCAGCGGGGCGGGCCGGTACTTGTCGTCGTTGAAGCTCTCGTAGAGCACTTCGACGGACTTGAGGATGGTGTCGAGGCCGATGAGGTCGGCGGTCTCCAGCGGGCCCATGCGGTGGTCGAAGCAGCCCTTGAAGATGCGGTCGACCTCGGCCGCGGAGGCGACGCCGTCCTGGACGAGGAAGACTGCCTCGTTGACGGTCAGCATGAGCACGCGGTTGGAGACGAAGCCGGGGACGTCCTGGACGACGATGCATTCCTTGCCGAGTTCGGCGAGGAAGCGTGCCGCGGTGTCCAGGGTCTCCTGGGTGGTGTGGTAGCCGCGGATGACCTCGACGAGCGGCTTCATCGGCACCGGGTTCATGAAGTGCATGCCGACGACGCGCTCGGGGCGGCCGGTGGCGGAGCCGACCCGGGTGATGGAGATGGCGGAGGTGTTGACGGCGAAGACGGTGCCGGGCCGGCAGATCTTGTCGATGCGTTCGTAGACCTGCTGCTTGATGCCCCAGTCCTCGGTGACGTTCTCCACGACGAAGTCGGCGTCGGCGAGCCGCTCGTAGTCGACCGTGAACTCGATCTTCTCCAGGACCGCCGTAAAGTCGACCTTCTCCTTGCTGTTGAACAGGGCGTAGGTCCGCAGGCTGGTGCGCAGTTCCTTGCGGGCGCGTTCGAGGACGTCCTCGGAGATGTCCACGAGGACGACGCGGTGTCCGGTCTGGGCGAGGTTCTGCGCCACGCCGACGCCCATGACCCCGGCGCCGAGTACCCCTACGGTCTTGAATTCCATGGTCCGTCGACTCCGTTTACTGGTCGCTGCGAAGGGCGTAGATGTTGTAGATGTCCGTGCCGACGTAGATCTCGTCCTGTTCGGCGTGGACGGTGAAGCCGCGGCTGCTCAGCATCCGGGTCAGGTGGGCGACCCGGCCGTCGCCGTCGTGGGCCTCGAGCACCATCTGGCGGATCTTGGGCCAGTCGTGGTCGGCGATGCCGTCGAGGACCTGCTGCTCGCTCTTCTGCACATCGATCTTGATGAGGTCGATCCGTTCGACGCCCTGTTCCGCGATGACGGCGCTCAGGGGACGCAGCCATGCCTTGAACGGGACGGCGTCGAAGCGGACGTCGATGAGTTCCTCGGCGTAGGCGTCGAGCTTCTCGATGCCTTCTTCCGCCTCGCCGGCCGCGCGCTGGTTGGCGATGATGGTGCGCAGGTTGCGCTTCTCCTCGTCCTCGTCGGGGTGGAAGGAGGACATGCCGGAGCTGCGCGGGTAGAAGGTGAAGTCGGCCTCCGTCTCGCTGTCGGAGACGCCGATGTTGAACAGCTTGGCGTTCACGCCGTGTTCGGCGACGTTGCGGCTGAGGAGTTCGAACATGGGCGGGGCCGGTTCGAAGGTGTAGATCTCGACGTTGTCGGCCTCGTAGTGGGAGAAGAGGGTGAACAGGCCGATGTTGCCGCCGACGTCGAAGACGGTGGCGCCGGGCTCGATGGTGATGCCGTTCTTGGCGTAGGTGCGGTGGTCGAAGATGTCCTCGTAGAAGTGCTTGGTCTCGGCCTCGTTCTGGTGGTGGACCATCAGGCCGTTGGGCAGCCGGTAGGCGGGGCGTGCGTCGGCCGCGGCGGTCCAGGCGGCCGTTTCGGCGGCGGTCGGCTCGTCGCCGGTGAGCAGCGCGTCGATGGCGGCGGACATCTGGACGATGCTGGGCATCTCGTAGACGCGGCGGAGGGTGAGCTCGACGCCGAACTCGCGCTCGATGCGCAGGATCAGGCGGGTGGCGAGCAGGGAGTTGCCGCCCAGTTCGAAGAAGCCGATGTCGGTGGGGAGCGCGTCCGACTTGAGCAGCCGGGACCAGATCGTGTGCAGCCGGGCCTGGGTGTCGGTCAGCTCCGGGGCGCCCTGCGGGACGGCGGCGGTGGCGGTGTGGCCAGCGGTGGGGATGCCGGCGGCGGGGAAGGTGTCCCAGCCGGCCTGTGCGTGGCCGGTCCACAGCCGGCCGAGGGCCTTCAGGAGGACGGCGGTGTCGTCCTGCGGCTCCATCGGGTGGCGCATGGAGGCGACGATGGCGGCGGTGTCACCGTCGCGGGCGGCGGCGGCGAGGCTGCTGAGGGTCTGTCCGGGGCCGGTCTCCAGCAGGAGCGGCTCGGCGCCCAGGGCGGCCAGCCCGTCGGCGAACCGCACCGGGCTGCACAGGTGGCGGGCCCAGTACGCCGGGTCGGTGGCCTGCTCGTCGGTGATCTGCCGGCCGGTCACGTTGGAGATGTAGGGGATGCTCGGCGCCTTGAGGTCCAAGGTGGCGGCGAGCCGGGTGACTTCGGCGGCCAGCGGCTCCATCATCACCGAGTGGAAGGCGTGGGTGGACTTCACCCGGCGGGCGGCCACGCCCTGTTCCATGAGGCGGGTGTGGAGCTCGTCCACGGCCGCGCCGGGGCCGGCGACGACGCAGAACTCGGGTCCGTTGACGGCGGAGAGCGACAGCTTCTCGCCGATCAGGGCCGCGACCTGCTCCTCGGGGAGCATGACGGCGAGCATGGCGCCTTCCGGCGACCGGTCGATCAGCCGGGCGCGCTGGGCGACGAGCTTGACGGCGCCCTCGAGGGTCAGCACCCCGGCGAGGGTGGCGGCGACGTACTCGCCGAGGCTGTAGCCGATCATGACCTTCGGGCGCAGGCCCCACGACTCCCACAGCTTCGCCAGCGCGTACTCGACGGCGAAGAGGGCCGGCTGGGCGACACCGGTACGGTTCAGGCGGCGCTCGGCGTCGCTCTGGGTGCCGCTGTCGCGGCCCAGCATCTGCCGCAGGTCCATGGCCGGCGCCGGTGCGCCGGGGGCCTGGTCCTGCGGGAACAGGGCGTCGCGGATGTCGAGGTCCAGCTCCGCGGCGAGCAGGTCGGCGCAGCGGTCCAGGTGCTCCCGGAAGACCGGGAAGTGGTGGTACAGGCCCTGCCCCATGCCGACGTAGTGGTCGCCGAGGCCGGGGAACATGAACGCGACCGGCCGCCCGGCGGCGGGCACGGTCGCGGCGCCCTGGGGGCGTATCTCGGCGGTGCCGCTCTCGTCGCCGGCGGCGGTCAGCAGGGCGGCGCGGCGCAGGCCGGCCGTCGCGGCCGCATCGCCGGCGGTGTGGACGGTGACCAGTGCGTCGTGGGACGTGACGGGGCACGCGGAGCGGGACCGGAGCGCGGCGATCCCGGCATCGAGGTCCGCTGCGCCGGGACCGGCCAGGAGCGCCAGGTGCCACGGGCTCACCGTGTGGTCGTCGCGGACGGACACGGGTGTCGGATGGGGATTCATGCCACTCCTTGGCTGTCGCAGGGCAGGGCCGCACAGGTCGGGGAATGCCGGAGACGGGGTGGACCAATTGGTAGCAGCGCAGCCTTTGGTCTCACTCAATCCGCAATCGGGCCGTCTCTCTTGCGCGGTGCGCAGGGGCCCCGTGACGCATACGGAAAAGGCGCAGTCCACGTAGTCCTGCGTCAGCTTCTTTGCCGGTCTCTTTCACTGTCAAGTCCCGTCGGCCCGGCCTGTGTCGGGGTGCCGCAATTCCCGGTCCGATCCCCATTGGCTCTCGAGTGGTTCTCGAGCGGTTCCTGATTCGGCCCGGACGGGCGTCACTTGTCCGCCGGGGCGCATTCGGGGAAAGCTGAGGGGCGTTCTCGTTTCTCCACAGTCCGCTGCACTCCCGATCGCCGGGAGACAGATCCCCTCCCTCTTCCTTCTTCCTCTTCGACGCCCCGTCCGGAGACCGCCATCGCCGTGCCCGAGCAGAACGGCGCCGCCGCCCGGCGGCCCCTGGTGATGCTGGAGCGGGCCGCCGTCGTGCTGCGTGCCGCCCAGCAGGGCGGCGGCGGTGCGGCGGAGCTGACGGACGACGAGAGGCGGCGTGCGGCGTCCCTGCGGCACCGGCCGCAGC
>NZ_JBSGZJ010000403.1:0-6452 GCF_053610925.1 Streptomyces sp. NPDC054847
GCTCCAGGGCGTGCTGGCCGGGACGGCGCTGCTTCCGTGCCCGGGTCCGGCCCACTCCCGGCCGGCCCCGCACCACAGCGCCCGGCTCGGGGGGGCGTACTACAGCGGGCTGTGCCAGGTCAGCGTCGTACCCCTGGTGCCCTCGTCGTCCAGGCCGTCGTCCGTCACCGTCAGCCGGACCCCCTGGCGTCCGTCCGGCAGCCGGACCGTCGCGTCGACGTGCACATCGACCGACGAGACGTCGCTCCTGCGGTGCGCGGCGGCCAGAGCACCGCGCAGGGCCGCCAGCAGCTCGCGGTCCACCGGGTCCTGGACCAGGGTGTCGACGGCGCCGCTGAAGTGCACCGACGGCAGTACACCGAGCGGCACGGCCGCCCCGCGGGTCTCGCGCAGCACCTGGCCCCTGAAGGTCGCCGGCGCGTCGGCGGGCGGCTGCTGGAGGGCGAAGATCGTGGTCCGCACCTCCTGGATGGTCGAGTCGAGCTCGTCGACGGCCTGGCTCAGCAACCGGTCCGTCGACCCGGCCTCGTCCCGCCGGCGCGTCGACTCGAGCATCATCTCGGTGGCGAACAGCCGCTGGACGACGAGGTCGTGGAGATCCCGGGCGATCCGGTCCCGGTCCTCGTACACGGCGAGCTGCTCGCGGTAGTGCCGGGCGTCCGCGAGCACCAGCGCCAGGGCGGCCTGGGAGGCGAACTGGGTGGCCAGCAGCCGTTCCAGCCCGGTGTACGGTCGGCCGCCCCGCCGCCGCGGCAGCGCCAGCGTGCCGATCAGTCGTCCGCCGCTCTGCAGCGGCAGCATCATGCTCGGCCCGAAACGGCTGCGGACAGGGGTGGTCATCCGGGGGTCGGTGGCGGAGTCTTCGATGAACACCGGTTCCCCGCCGAGGAGTTGGGCGAGCACCGGCGAACCGGGCCGGATGGTCGTGCCGACGATGTCCCGCGGGTCGTCGAGGGTGGAGGCCGTGACGATCTCCATGCCGCCCTCTTCGGTGGGCTGGAGCACCACGCCGGCGGCGGCATCGGCGAGGTCGCGTGCCTGCTCGGCCACGGTCATCAGCGCGTCGTCGGCGCTTTCGCCGGTGAGCAGCGCGTTGGTGACGGCTGCCGCGCCCTCGATCCACCGCTCGCGCTGCCGGGCCGTCTCGTGCAGCCGTGCGTTTCCGATGGCGATACCGGCCTGCGCCGCGAGTACCTGCAGCAGTGCCAGGTCCTCCTCGGTGAACGCGTCGCCGTCCCGTGGGGTCAGGCGCAGGTCGCCGAACATCTCGGTGTCCACCCTGATCGGGATGCGCAGCGGCTCGGAGCCTGCCGTGGGTGCGTCCGCCGGGGCGGGAGGGCCGCCTGCCGGCCGGTGCCCCGGGCCGGCCTCCGTGGCCGTGAACCGTTCGGCGACGCCGCCCCGCTCGGGGTCGGCCACGCCCAGGGATGCGCCGTGCGCACCGGTCAGTACGGCGGCGGTGTCCACGATGTGCTGGAGGGTGGTGCGCAGATCGAGGTCCGTGCCGATGCCGGTCACCGCCTCGAGGAGCGCCGCGAGCCGCGGCGCCCCGGCAGGCCGCTGCCCCGGACGGCCCGTGCCGCCCGAGGTGTCCGGTTCGCTCGCGTGGGGTCCGTCGGGGCCGTACGGGCCGCCTGTGCCCGGTCCGGCCCCGGGGTCCTCGGGGCCGGTGGTCACCGTCCCGTCTCCAGTGCCGGTGTCAGTCGGCCGTGGCGAGCGATTCGAGGTCCAGGGGCTGGATCCGGCCCTCGAGCATCGCGCCGAGCCCCTGCACCGTGCAGGTGTCGGGCCGTTCCGCGATGGTGACGGTCATCCCGGTGGCGTTGTGCAGCATCTGGTCCAGGCCCGGCAGCAGAGCGCTGCCGCCGACCATCATGATGCCACGGTCGACGAGGTCGGCGACGAGGTCCGGCGGGCAGTCCCGCAGCACCTTGCCGATCCCGTCGAGCACCGAGGTGAGCGGGGTGTGGATCGCCTCCCGCACGCTCGCCGTGTCGACGCGGACGGAGCGGGCGAGGCCCGTGGCGACGTCCCGGCCGTGGATCTCCGTCACTTCCGGACCCTGCGAAGTGAGGCCGTTGCCGTGCAGGGCGACCTGGAGCGGCCGTACGGACTGGCTGGGCAGCATCAGCTCGTGCCGGTGGCGCAGGTGCTGGATCACCGCGTGGTCGATGGCGTTGCCGCCGATGGGGATGCGGGTGGCGGTGACGATCGAGCCGAGGGACAGGACGGCGATCTGGGTGGTCGCGGCGCCGCACACCATGATCATCGTCGCGCTCGGCTGCTCCACCGGGAGGCCGCAGCCGACGGCCGCCGCGATCAGGGTGTCCACCAGCTCGACCCGGCGGGCGCCCAGGCCGACCAGGGTTTCTACGGTGGCGCGCTGGGCGAGCGGGTCGCTGTCGTGCGGGGTGCTGGCGGCCGCGCGGAGCCGGGGCTTGCGGCGCAGCTGCCGGCGGAGCTTCTCGCCGAGCAGATGACGCAGCATCCGCTGGGCCATGTCGATGTCGACGACCGTGCCGCCGGAGACGGGGCGCGCGACGCGGATGTAGGCAGGGGTGCGGCCGGTCATCTTCTCGGCGAGCTCGCCGACCGCGATGAGCGCCCCCGTCCTGGTGTTCACGGCGGCGACGCTCGGTTCGTCGACGACAAGGCCGACGCCCTTGACGAAGACGCGGGTCCTGGCGGCGCCCAGATCGACTGCCACATGGCAACGGCGCAACTGCTCAAGGCTGACGGTCACGGCGGTCCTCCCGACTGCGGTACGTGTTCGCATCGTGCGATCGCCGCGGGCGGGGCGCGCGCTGGGCTGCGCCGGTCGGGGGTACGTACCTGACGGGCCGACAGATCAGTCCACGAGGCGTTGCAGCAGGCCCCAGGTGAACTCGGCGACGCGCATCTCGCCACCGGGCAGGGTGAACGAGAGCCGCCATCTGGTCGGTGCGGAACCCTCCATGGGACGGGCCGGCGGGAAGGCCCTCGCCACCTCGTCGACGGTGCACGACCAGGGCACCAGGTCGTCCGCGGTGCGCAGTTCGGGGCCGGCCGCTCCCGGCGCGCGCACCAGCCATTCGTTCCACACGGCACCGTTGCCGGCGGCCAGTACTTCGAAGCGCAGGTCCGGCCAGAGGGGCAGTCGCCACAGCAGGGCGTCGCACTCCAGGTCGCCGATCCGCCGTCGGACGACCTGTTCGGGTTCGCCGAGCACCGAGCGGTAACGCGACAGCGCGCCGCGCGATCCGCGTGCACGCAGCATCGCCTGCCAGCGCCGATTGGCCTCGCGCTGCTCCGCGAGTGACGCGCCGAGGGCGTGCCGCGCGTCCTCCGCGAGAACCGGCTGGAAGTCGGCCATCCGGCGCAGCAGCACCAGTTGGAAATCGAGCGGTCCGAAGCGGGCGTCAGGGGTCATGGCCGACATCCTGCCCGGTCCGCGATGTCAACCGCGGCGAGTCGGCTCGCCGCGGAATCGAGCTTTCCACACAGGATCTGCACAGGCTGACCCACCGCAGGTGCCCGGTCGCCGAATAATCTGCGGGCGCCATGGATTACTGCCACCCGTGCGGACGGCACCTCAACGGCGCCCTGGCCTGTGCCGGCTGCGGCACACCGGTCGAGGAGCTCCGCCACCACAGCCCCCGTGCTCCCGAGCCCGACCACGTCTACGAACTGGACGTGGTGAGCGAGCCCGCGGACAGCACCGGGCCGCGCCGTTCGCGCCGCCAGGCCCCGTCGCGGCGCAAGCCCGCGGGCCGCCGTGCCCGTAAGCGGCGCGGTCGCAAGGTGATGCTCGGGACGCTCGGCCTCGTGCTGGCGGCCGGGGCGCTGAGCCTGGCGGAGCTGGCCATGGAGGACTCCGGCGACGACGGCGCGGCGACGGCGGTCAAGGAGGATCCGGTCGTCGAGTCGGAGATGCCGGACCCGACGGCCTCCGAAGAGTCGCCGGACGCCCCCGGCCATGTGAAGGAGCCGGCCGTCACGAAGTCGTCCTCGCCGCGGCCGGGGAAGTCCCGGGCGGGCGGTGGTGGCGAGGGCGACGGTGGCGACGGCTCGGGCCGTACGGGCCCGGGCGCCGGGAGCGGCGAGCCGTCGGAGGCCGGGCCGAGCGGCGACGCCTCCCCTTCCGCGTCGTCCTCCGGCGACCCCGGGAGCAGCGAGGGGCCCGGGAGCACGGGCGGGACCTCCTCCGACCCGGCCGATCCCGAGGAGCCGGGCCAGCAGGACCCGCCGCCTCCGGAGCCGACGCCGAGCGAGACGTGCAGCCGCTTTCTGTTCTGGTGCGTCTAGGGTCGGGACGGACCTGACCTCCGCACCCGCGCCGTGTCCGTCCGGGCGCCTCCCGGGTGCCCGGCGGCCCGGGGGCTTCAGGAACCGGCGGCGGGCGGCTCCGGCACGTCCTCGCCCAGCATCCGTCTGAGCAGGTCCCGCAGCACCGAACGCTCGACCGCCGTCAGCTGCGCCAGGGGCTCGCGTGCGAAGTCCAGTGAATCCCGCAGCCGGCGTGCCGTGCTGCGGCCCTCCTGGGTGGCAGCGGCGATCTTCACCCTGCGGTCGGCCGGGTCGGGGCGGCGCTCGACCAGGCCACGTGCCTCGAGCCGGTCCACGATCCCCGTCACGTTCGACGGCTCGCACCTCAGCTTCTGGGCGATACGGCGCATGGGAGTGGGCTCCATGGAGAGCAGCCCCAGCACACGGGCCTGCGCCCCCGTGAGGGAGTGCTCGGCCGCGGCCTGCTCGTACTCCTCGTGGTAACGCGCCACGACGGTGCCGATGAGCTCGACGACCTCGAGGGTCAGGGGATCTGTTCGCTGGGCGGCCATGCGCATCAGGATAACCCGATACTTGACAACCTGAAATATTCAGGCGCATGGTTGTTTCAGGTAATGAAGCTTTTCTAGGAGGAACGCAGCATGTCCGCACTTCCCGCGTCCGGCCGTGAATGGCACCTTGTCGCCCGCCCGCACGGCTGGCCCAAGGCCGAGGACTTCGCGCTGCGCGACGCGCCCGTCACCGAGCCCGGGGAGGGCCGCATCCTCGTGCGGAACCTCCACTTCTCCGTCGATCCCTACATGCGCGGCCGGATGAACGACGTGAAGTCGTACGTCCCGCCCTTCCAGCTCGACCGGCCCATGGACGGCGGCGCGGTCGGCGAGGTCGTCGCTTCGAACGCGGAGGGCTTCGCCGCAGGCGACCACGTGCTGCACGGCCTCGGCTGGCGGGAGTACGCGGAGGTGCCGGCCAAGCACGCCACCAAGGTCGACGCCTCGCTCGCACCGCTCTCCGCCTACCTCGGAGTGCTCGGCATGACCGGCCTGACCGCCTACGCGGGCCTGTTCGATGTCGCGTCCTTCAAGGAGGGCGACGCCGTGTTCGTCTCCGGCGCCGCGGGTGCTGTCGGCGGCCAGGTCGGCCAGATGGCCCGGATCAAGGGCGCCTCGCGCGTCATCGGCTCGGCCGGCTCGGACGAGAAGGTCAAGCTCCTCGTCGAGGAGTACGGCTTCGACGCGGCCTTCAACTACAAGAACGGCCCCGTGGCCGCGCAGCTGAAGGAGGCCGCCCCCGACGGCATCGACGTCTACTTCGACAACGTCGGCGGCGAGCACCTCGAGGCGGCGATCTCGTCGTTCAACGTCGGCGGCCGGGCGACCATCTGCGGAATGATCGCCCAGTACAACGACACCGAGCCGACCCCCGGACCGCGCAACCTCGCGCTCGTCATCGGCAAGCGGCTGCGCCTCCAGGGCATGCTGGTGAACGACCACACCGCGCTCCAGCCGCAGTTCGTGCAGGACGTGGCGGGCTGGATCGCCTCCGGTGAGCTCAAGTACAACGAGACCGTCGTCGAGGGGATCGAGAACGGCTACGAGGCCTTCGTCGGACTGCTCCGCGGAGAGAACACCGGCAAGATGATCGTTTCTCTCGCCGGCTGATTCACCCGTTAGGCTCTTGCCCAGCCGTCGCGATCGTGGGCGCGAGTCGCGGCGAACCAGCAGGAGGAAGACTTCATGTCCATCCAGCAGTCCGACGTGCTCTACACCGCGGTGGCCACGGCGGAGAACGGCCGGGACGGCCGTGTCGCCACGCACGACGGCCAACTCGACGTCGTGGTCAACCCGCCCAAGGAGATGGGCGGCAGCGGTGCCGGCACCAACCCGGAGCAGCTCTTCGCCGCCGGGTACAGCGCCTGCTTCCAAGGCGCCCTCGGTGTCGTCGCCCGCCAGGAGAAGGCGGACATCTCCGGCTCGACGGTCACCGCCGAGGTCGGCATCGGGAAGAACGACGACGGCTTCGGCATCATCGTCAAGATCTCCGCGACCATCCCGAGCGTGGACGCCGCCACCGCCAAGGACCTTCTCGAGAAGGCCCACCAGGTCTGCCCGTACTCCAAGGCGACCCGCGGCAACATCACGGTCGACCTCGCGGTCTGACCGGCGGCGCCGAGCGTGACGCAGGGC
>NZ_JBSGZJ010000404.1:0-6444 GCF_053610925.1 Streptomyces sp. NPDC054847
CACGGCGGCGTGCGCCGCCGCCTGTGCCGCGCCCGGCGGCCGTGTGTCCGGTGGCGCTCCGCCCGGCGGGCACGCGGTGTCCGCCCGCCGCGGACGCGCGGGCGCTGCCGCGCGTCGCCGCCCGGTCGTCAGACCGCGGCCGGCTCACGGTCGCCCGCCTCGGCGACGACACCGGTGACCCGGCGCAGCTTCTTCATGGGCGCGAGCTCCGAGTCGTAGACCTTCTTGACGCCGTCGCCGAGCGCGGTCTCGATGGTGCGGATGTCGCGGACCAGGCGGGTGAGGCCCTGCGGCTCGACGGAGGCGGCCTGGTCGGAGCCCCACATCGCGCGGTCGAGGGTGATGTGGCGCTCGACGAACGCGGCGCCGAGGGCGACGGCCGCGAGGGTGGTCTGCAGGCCGGTCTCGTGGCCGGAGTAGCCGATCGGGACGTTCGGGTACTCGTCCCTCAGGGTGTTGATGACCCGCAGGTTGAGCTCCTCCGCCTTGGCCGGATAGGTGGAGGTGGCGTGGCAGAGCAGGATGTTGTCGCTGCCGAGGACCTCGACGGCGTGGCGGATCTGCTTCGGCGTCGACATGCCGGTGGAGAGGATGACGGTCTTGCCCGTGGCGCGCAGCGAGCGCAGCAGCTCGTCGTCGGTGAGCGACGCGGAGGCCACCTTGTGGGCGGGAACGTCGAACTTCTCGAGGAAGGCGACGGCCTCGGTGTCCCACGGGGAGGCGAACCAGTCGATGCCGCGCTCCTTGCAGTGCTCGTCGATCCGGCGGTACTCGTCCTCGCCGAACTCGACGCGGTGGCGGTAGTCGATGTACGTCATCCGGCCCCAGGGGGTGTCGCGCTCGATGTCCCACTGGTCGCGCGGGGTGCAGATCTCGGGGGTGCGCTTCTGGAACTTGACGGCGTCGCAGCCGGCTTCGGCGGCGGCGTCGATCAGGGCGAAGGCGTTGTCCAGGTCGCCGTTGTGGTTGATGCCGATCTCGCCGGTGACGTAGACGGGGTGGCCGGGGCCCGCGATCTTGTTGCCGAGGGCGCGCAGACGGGACGTGCTCATGGGGGTGGTTCCTTACTTCTTGGGGGACATGGGGGCGGTATCAGGGGTGTTGAGCGTCGGGCCGAGGAGCCAGGCGGCGATCTCGCGGATCGCCCCCTCGCCGCCGGGTGTGGCAGTGACGGCACGGGCGGCGGCGCGTACGGAGTCGTGCGCACTCGCGACGGCCACGGGCCAGCCGACGAGGTGGAAGCACGGAAGGTCGTTGACGTCGTTGCCGACGTAGAGCACCCGCTCGGGCGAGAGGCCCCGTTCGTCGCACCACTGCTTGAGTGCGAGGTCCTTGCGGTCGATGCCGTGCAGGACGGGGACCTTGAGCTTGTGGGCGCGGGCGGCGACGACCGGGTTCTGTTCGGTGGAGAGGATCAGCAGTTCCAGGCCGGCCTTGCGCAGATGGGCGACACCAAGGCCGTCCCCGCGGTGGACGGAGACGATCTCCCGGCCGTCCGCGTCGATGAGGACCCGGTCGTCGGTCTGGGTGCCGTCGAAGTCGAGGACGACGGCGTCGACGTCGTCGCGGCCGGGTACCGCGGCGGTGTCGAGCAGTGGCGCCAGCGCGCGGGCGCGGGCGAGGTCGTGCGGGTCGTCGACCTCGAGGACCCGCGCCGGGTCGGTGCGCACCAGAGCGGTGCGGCCGAAGAAACGGTGGCCCGCCTCGCGGAAGCCGGCCGCGGACATGGCGTACGCGGCTCCCGTCTCCAGGAAGTCCTGCGGGCGGTCCTGGCGGCGCGGCCGGAACGAGGAGTCGTGGTTGACGCCGTATCCGGAGCCGGTGGCCGTGACGGTGTCGACCAGGACGGCCGCCCCGCCGGCCTGTTCGGCGCTCTCCCCGGAGGGGCTCGCCGGCTCGTCGGCCTCGCGCCACACGAAGCCGTGGAAGGGCGCGACGGTCACCGCGCTGTCGGCGCCGTCCAGGGCGACCGCGCGGGCGACGCCCTCGATGTCCTCCCGGGCGATGAAGGGGCTGGTGCACTGCACGAGCAGCACCACGTCGACGGGTGCGCCGTGCACGGCCTCGTGCGCGTCCATGGCGTGCAGGACCGCCGACTCGCTGGTGGCGGTGTCCCCCGCGATGGCCGCGGGCCGCAGCACGACCTCCGCACCGGCGCCGCGGGCGACGGCCGCGATCTCGGGGTCGTCGGTGGAGACCGCGACATGCGTGACCAGAGGGGCGTCGAGGCAGGCGCGGACGGCCCGCGCGACGAGCGGCACGCCGCCGACCGCGGCCAGGTTCTTGGCCGGGACGCCCTTCGATCCGCCTCGGGCGGGGATCACGGCGAGAACGGTCATCGGTGGCTCCTGACGCATCGGGACTGGAAGCGGGAAAGGCCGGGGGTCACAGCTCGCCCATCCGGCGGATCACGGGCGCGACGCGCTGCACGCCGTGGCGGTACGCGCCGCGTGCCGCCCGGCGTACGGCGTCGCGCACCACCCGCCGCAGGCCGGTGGCCTCCGCCTCGGGGGCGGCGCCGGCCAGCGGTGTGCCGTCCGGGGCGAGGTGGTGGCGGGCGAGCAGACCGGGCAGGTATCCGGGCGCGGTGGCGGGCGTGTAGTACGGGGCGATCGCGGGGAGCCGCGGCGCGAGGAGCAGTTCGGCGACCCGCTTGCGGGCCTCGTCGAAGGCGCTCTCGTACGAGCCTCCCCCTACGGCGACGCCCTGCCGCGACAGCCAGTCGGCGTCGGGGGTGGGGCGGTGGCCGCCGTCGAGCCGGTCCCAGGAGGCGAGCAGCCCCGAGCCGAGGAAGTGGTGGTTGCCGAGCGCCTCGCGCACGCCGAGGTCGGTGAGCACGGCGGTGGGGATCCGGCGGTGGAGCGCCTCGAGCGCGGCGGTGGACGACACGGTGACCAGCAGGTCGGTGCGGTCCAGTACCTCGCCCATGTTCCCGTACACGGGACGGAAGTTGGGCGGAAGGCCGCCGGGCAGCTTCTCCGCGAGCTTCTGGTACGGGACCTCTTCGAGGTGCGTGGTGTGCTCGCCCGGCTTGGAGCGGAGCTTCAGCAGCACCTCGCGGTCCGGGTGCAGCCGGGCGTGCTCGACGAGCCTGCGCAGCAGGTACGCACGGTCCGCGCGGGACTCGGGCACGGACGGCTGGACGGCGAAGACGACGGTGTCCCGGCCTTCCTGCGGCCGGTACGGCGCCCCGCCGAGGAAGGGCAGCGCGGCCTCGGTGACGGATCCGGCGTCGGCGCCCACTCCCTCGTAGACGGCGCGGAAACGCGTGGCGTCGTGGCGGGAGTTGGCCAGCACGACGTCGGCGCCGTGGCGCAGCAGCAGTCCGTCGGACAGCTTCTCGTAGACGACACCGACGTAGCCGGTGACGACGACGGGCCTGCGGTCCTGGCCGAGTGCGGCAAGGCCGTGAAGCATGGCCTGGACGCCGCCGCCGACGAGCGCGAGGACGACGATGTCGTAGGACCCGTCCCTCATCGCCCGCAGGAACTCGTTGCCCGTCACCTCGCGCAACGCGTCGGCGCTGACGCCCACTTCCGCGAGCTGGCGGGCGGTGGGTGTGGCCCGGCCGCGCAGCAGGAAGCCGCTCAGCTCGACGGAGGTGCTCGGTGCGATACGGCGCGCGGTGAGCGCACCCCATTTCCACCGGGTGTCGGAGTCGGCGAGTACGGCGACCCGTACGGCCTCGCTGGTACTTGTTGGCACGTCGAGGACGTTAGAAAGGCATGTGGTTTCACGGCCCAACTCGGCAGCAACAAACGGTTAACAGAGCACCTACGGACAGCGAAGCAGGCCGGGGAACGAGTCGGTTAACAAGCTCGTCGCTCTACGTTCACCTGACATCCTCGTATGCGTCGATGCGAATGCCGAGCGCCCCCCTAGCGTCACGCGGGTGGTTAAGCTCTCCGTCATCGTGCCGTTCTACAACGTGCAGACATATGCCCCCGACACACTGCGAAGCCTTCGCGCGAACGCCCGCGCCGACTTCGAGTTCGTGCTCGTCGACGACTGTTCGACGGACGGGACTCCGGAGATCCTTCAGCGCGCGGAACGTGAGCTTCCGGGCGCGGTTCTGATCAGACACGAACGGAACGGTGGGCTGGCCACCGCCCGCAACACCGGTCTGGACGCCGCCGGCGGCGAATACCTCACCTTCCTCGACGGCGACGACTGGCTGGCTCCCGGCCACTTCGAGCACCTGCTGAACGCCATGGAGGACCTGGGGTGCGACTTCGTCCGCACCGACCACGTGCAGTGCACGGGACGGTCCCGCTCGATCCACCGGGCGCCCGTCGGGCGGCGCGGCGAGGTGCTGCGCCCGCGGGACGCGATCCTGCCCGCCTCGCGGTCGACCGCCGTCGACTACCCGTACGCATGGGCCGGGATGTACCACCGGCGGCTCGTGGACCGCGGACTGCTGCACTTCACGCACGGGCTGCGCACCGCGGAGGACCGGCCGTGGATATGGCGGCTGCACCGGGAGGCGGATTCGTTCGCCGTGATAAGCCACCTGGGAATTTTCTACCGGCGCGGAATCGCTTCTTCGCTCACGCAGATCGGCGACATCAGGCAGCTCGATTTCATCAAGGCATTCGACCAGGTGATCGAGGAAACGGCGAAGGACGCCGATGCGGAAAGGCTGCTGCCCAAGGCGGTCCGCACATATTGCGCGGTCATTTCCCATCATCTGGGATCCATTGAAAGGTACGAACCGGCCGTGGCAAGGAAATTGCGCACGATGAGCGCGGCCGCGCTGAAGCGTATGCCGCAGGACGTGCTGAACGAGGCCATCGACTCCATGGACGCCGACCGCGCCTCGCGACTGCGCAAGGTGCGCCGACGGCCCGCTCCTCTCTCCGTGGAGGCGGCAGCCTGATGGCCACGACCCAGATCTTCTTCGCCTCCTCCCTCTACGGAGCGGCGACGCTCGCCGCCGCGATCGACAGCGGCGGCTTCTCCACCGCGGACCGCCGGCTGCTGCTGGTCTCCAACAACGCGGCGACACCCGAGACGACACCGGCCCTCGACGAGATGGCCGGCTTCGAGCGGCTGCGCGGCCGCTTCGACGACGTGCTCTCCTGGAACGGGACCATCTCGCCCTTCCACCCCGGTGGTTGGGCGCCACGCGGCGACGACGTGCCCCTGTGGGAGCGGTATCTCCGGCAGCTGTGGGAACTGGGCGACGACCGGATCGAGCTCGCCGTCGAATCCATCCAGGTCAACCCGGCACTGGCGGTCGCACAGCTCTTCCCCGACGCCGCGCTGGACGTGTACGCGGACGGGCTGATGAGCTACGGCCCCACCCGCAACAAGATCGACCCGCTGGTCGGCGAGCGGGTACGGCGGCTGCTGCACCTCGACCTCGTGCCGGGCCTGAAGCCGCTGCTGCTCGCGGAGTTCGGCGTGGAGCCGCAGCTCGTGCCGACCGAGGCCTTCGTCAAGGTCGTCGGCGAACTCTCCGACGCCGTGCCGGACGCCTGCGCCGGCGTCCCGGAGGCGCCGGCACTCCTGCTGGGCCAGTACCTCGCCGCCCTGGGCATCCTCACGCCGGTGGAGGAGGAGGGCCTCCACGTCCGGATGCTGGCCGGCGTGGCCGCGCTCGGTCACCGCCGGGTCGTCTTCAAGCCGCACCCGACGGCGCCGGCCGCGTGGACGCGGACGCTGGAGCGCGAGGCGGCGTCCCTCGGGGTCGAACTGACCGTGCTGGAGCGGCCGGTGCTCGCCGAGGTGCTGTTCAAGCAGATGCGCCCGGCGCTGGTGGCGGGATGCTTCTCCACCGCCCTGTTCACCGCGGGAGCCTTCTACGGCATCCCCGTCGCCCGGATCGGCACGGAGCAGCTCCTCGACCGGCTCAGCCCGTACCAGAACAGCAACCGCGTGCCGCTGACGATCGCCGACGCGCTGCTGCCGGACCTGGCGGCGGGCGAGTCGGGCCCGCCCGCGCCGGCGGACGGGCAGGTCGCCGGGCTGCTCTCCGCGGTGGGCTTCGCGATGCAGCCGAAGCTACGGGCGGACCTGCGTCCGGCGGCCGAACGCTATCTGCGCGGCAGCCTCGGCGCGGGCACGGCCCGCTACTTCAAGCGCCGCCGTCTGACGGTGCTCGGGCTGCCGGGGGGTGTGCCGCTGCCCCGCAACAGGGCGGTACGGCGGGTGGTGCGGGGGCGGCGGATGCGGCGTGTTCTGAAGCGGGTGACGGCGCTGGGCTGACGCGTGCGGGCCGCGGCGCGGGGCCGTCACCGGTCTGCGTGCGGGCCCCGGCGCGGGACCGTCACCGCACCACGCGTACGGGCCGCTGCGCGGGGCCTGTTCCCCTACCCGCGCCCTTCCCGAAACCGGGGCACGCCCCGCACCCCGTACCGCGCTTCGCGCGGTGCCCTCAATCGCCGGGCGGGCTGGATTTCGCTTCGCGAAACCAGCCACGCCGGCAACTCAAGCCCCAGTGTG
>NZ_JBSGZJ010000405.1:0-6436 GCF_053610925.1 Streptomyces sp. NPDC054847
GCCGTAGGGGGAGATTGAGGGCACCGCGCGGAGCGCGGTACGCCGCCCGCAGGGCGGTCCGGGCTCCCGGGCCTGCCCCGCCGCGCGGCGGAGCCGCACATCGGTACAGCGGGGAGGGGAACACGCGCCGCGCAGCGGCTACCGCACCAGCGCGCCCCGCGCCGCCCCCTCCTCCGCGGTGCCCCCGGCGCCCCGCACGCCCCGGCGCAGCAGCACCGCGCACCCCGCTCCCGCCAGCACCAGGACCGCCCCGCCGATCGCCGCCCCGTGCATCCCGTGCACGAACGCGTCGCGCGCCGTCGCGAGGAGTTGCGCCCCGGCCGGGCCGCCCAGTTCCGCGGCGACGGCGCTCGCGCCGCCGAGGGTCTCGCGGGCGGTGTCGAGGGCCTCGGACGGCAGGCCCGAGGGAGCCGAGGCGGCGAGGTCCCGGCGGTAGACCGCGGCGCCGATGCTGCCCAGGACGGCCATGCCCAGCGCGCCGCCGAATTCCTGTCCCGTCTCGAGCAGCGACGCCGCCGAGCCGGCCCTCTCCGGCGGTGACGCGGCGAGCGCCAGGTCGGAGACGAGCGCCATCACGGTGACGATGCCGCAGCCGATGACCGCGGCGGCGCCGAGCACGATCCACAGAGAGTCGGTCCCGGACAGCAGCAGCAGGGCGAACCCGGCTGCCGCGATCAGGAAGCCGGCGGCGATCACCCGGGCCCGGTCGGTCCTGGCGGCGATCGTGCCGGCCACCGGGGCGGCGACGCCGACGGCGAGCGAGGGCGCGGTGCTCCACAGGGCGGCCTCCAGCGGCCCCATGCCGAGCACGGACTGCAGGTACTGCGTGGTGAAGTAGGCGGAGCCCATCATGGCGAACATGGCGAGGGTGTTGAGGGCGACGCCGGGGCCGAAGCCGCGGGCCCGGAACAGCTCCGTGCCGATCATCGCGTCGTCGCGCACCCGCTGGCGCCGCACGAAGACGAATCCGATCGCGAGGCCGGCCGTGATGCTCATCGCCGGTCCCATGCCGTAGCCGTCCGCGGCGATCTCCTTGAGCCCGTAGACGACGGGCAGTACGGCGCCCATCGACAGCGGCACGCTGAGCAGGTCGAAGCGGCCGGGGGCCGGGTCCTTGAACTCCGGCACCAGGACCGGCACCAGGACCAGAAGGAGCAGCATCGCGGGCACGTTGACGAGGAAGACCGACCCCCACCAGAAGTGGTCCAGCATGACGCCGCCCATCACGGAGCCGAGCGCGATGCCGCCGGCCATGCATCCGGACCAGATGCCGATCGCCTTGGTGCGCTGCCTGTCGTCGCGGAACATGTTGCGCACGAGTGCCATGGTCGAGGGCATCAGGGTCGCGCCGCCGATGCCGAGCAACGCCCGCGCGACGATGAGCATTTCGGCGCTTTGCGCGTACGCGGCGCCGACCGAGGCGAGGCCGAACGCGACGGCCCCGACGAGGAGCAGCCGGCGGCGGCCGATGCGGTCCCCGAGCGATCCCATGGTCATCAGCAGCCCGGCGAGGGCGAAGGCGTAGATGTCGAAGATCCACAGCTGCTGTGTGCTGCTCGGGTCCAGTTCGAGGCTGATGGCGGGGATCGCGAAGTAGAGGACGGAGACGTCCATGGAGACCAGGAGGAGCGGCAGCAGAAGGACGACGAAGGCGGTCCATTCGCGGCGGCCGGCAAGGGGCGCGGTGGTGCTCGGTGGGGTCATGCGCAGCAATGTACGGCTGCATTAAACGTCTGTCTAGAACGCTTGTATAAAACATGCGTCTAGGACGCTCGTATGGCATGCCGGTACGCTGCCTGGCATGGGACATCGCGAGGATCTGCTCGAGGGCGCGAAGCGCTGCCTGATGGAAAAGGGCTTCGTGCGCACCACGGCGCGGGACATCGTCAAGGAGTCGGGGACCAACCTGGCGTCGATCGGCTACCACTACGGCTCGAAGGACGCACTGCTGGCGGAGGCGTACGTCGCCCTGGTCGAAGGCGTCTCCGACCACTTCGACGCCACGGAGGAGGCGGCCACGGGGACGCGCCCCGGCTCGACGGACCGCTTCCAGGCGGTCTGGAAGAACATCATCGCCACCATGTCGGGCCCGGACTCCCTGTGGCACCTGAGCATGGAGATCGTCGTCATGGGCGATCAACTGCCCGCCGTGCGCGACCATCTGGCCCAGGCCCAGCGTGAAGGCGCGCGGGGCATCATCCCCATGTTCATGGGCGGTGCCGAGGCCGATGTCGCCGAGGAGGACGTCGACACGCTCGGGAAGTTCTACATGACGCTGATGATGGGGCTCATCGCCCAGTGGTCGTTCGACCCGGCGACCGCGACCCGCGCCGACGAACTCACCAAGGGGCTGCGGCGGGTCATGAAGGCGGCCGGCGAGACGCCGTGAGGCGCTACAGCCGGGCGCTCTTGAGAGTCATGTGCAGCAGCAGCCGGTGTTCCCCGTCGTCGAGGTCCAGACCGGTGAGCTGCTCGACGCGGCCGAGCCGGTAGTAGAGCGTCTGGCGGTGGATCCCCAGCGCCGTGGCCGTGCGCCCCGCCTGGCCGGCGCAGTCGAGGAACACCTCCGCCGTGCGGGCCAGTTCGCGGTGCGCGGGGGCCAGCAGTTCGCGTACCGCGGGATCCTCCGCGGCCTGTGCGGGCAGGGCGGTCAGCAGGCGGTACGGGCCGATGTCCGACCACCGGGCGACGGGCCCGAGCCGGGTCTGCGCCCGCGCGGCCCGGGCCGCGGAAGCCGCCTCGCGCCAGGCGCGGCCCAGACCGGCCAGTCCGCGCAGCGGCGTCGCCACGCCGGCGGCCGCCTCGCCGCCGCCCGCCGTGTCCACCAGACGGGACGCCGCCGAGAGCGCGGGGGAGAGGCTGTCCGCGGAACGGAGCCGTACGAGCGCGGCCACCGCACCGGCCGGACCGCCGGGTGCCTCGCCGGAGATCTCCGTCTCCACGGTGCGCCCGCCACCGGACCGCACGGGCAGGGGCACCGTGCACAGGGCGGAGGCCCCGGGCAGTGAACGCACGGACGGTGCGTCGCCCTTCGTCCACGGCGTCACGCACACCAGCGTGTGCAGTCCCTCCGCGTCCGTGCCCAGCCCGGTGCCCAGCTCGGCAACCGCCATGTCGTACTGCCAGCCCCGCTCCGCCGACAGCACCGCCCGCAGCTCCCGGGAAAGATCCGCGCCGACCCGCTCCTCGTCCGCGAGCAGTGTCCCGATCCGCTCGGCGACCTCCATCGCGGCGGACAGCTGGGCGGCCGACGGTCCCGGCTCCGCGTCGAGCAGCCACACGTACCCGAGGGCGACGCCGCGGTGGCGGACCGGCAGACAGATCCGGTCGCGGTAGACACCCGCGTCCGGGGCGGCGGGAATGCGGACCGGGCCGGTGGCACGGGTGATGCCGAAGCCCTCGAACCAGGCGCGCACCGCCGGGGTCGATCTGCGGGTCAGGATCGAGCGGGTGCGCACCGGGTCCAGGGTGGTCTCGTCGAAGGCGCTGTCGCTGTCGTGGGCGCCGAAGGCGATCAGCCCGAAGTCCCGGTTCTCCAGAGTCGCCGGCATGGCCAGCAGCGCGGAGATCTCGTCGACGAGGTCCTGGTAGTCGCCTTTCACGCCCCCATTCTCGCACCCTTCAGACATATGTCTGAGATCCGGGACACGGATGCGTGACAGCTGTCGATGGCCCGGCGACCGCGCCATCCTTAGTTTCAGGGTGGTTCTTCGTGCCGTTTCCGGGAGCTTCCGGATTCGGCCACTTCAACACCTGTTCCGTGGAGGTGCCCCGTGCTGGGTCCCGTGATCCTCGCCGCTTCGCGCAGCGACAAGATGCGCCGTTTCGTGTCGGCTGCCCCGGGGACCAAGCAGGTCGTCGCCCGGTTCATCGCTGGTGAGACGGTCGAGCAGGTCGTTCCGGTCGTCAAGGAGGCCGTGGCCAAGGGCCTCGAGGTCACCCTCGACGTCGTCGGTGAGGACATCACCACCCGCGAGCAGGCCGCCGCCGCCCGCGACGCCTACCTCGAGCTGATCGAGCAGCTCGAGGGCCTCGGCCTCGGCACCAAGGCCGAGATGTCCGTCAAACTGTCGATGTTCGGCCAGTCCCTCGAGGGCGGCCACGAGCTGGCCCTCGCCAACGTCCGCCCGGTCGTCGAGGCCGCCGCCGCCATCGGCACCACGGTTACGCTGGATGCAGAGGACCACACCACCCTCGACTCGATGTTTGCCATCCACGAGGAGCTCCGCAAGGACTTCCCGCAGACCGGCTGTGTGATCCAGGCCTACCTGTTCCGCACCGAGGACGACGCCCGCCGACTCTCCGAGGCCGGCAGCCGGGTCCGGATCGTGAAGGGCGCGTACAAGGAGCCCGCCTCCGTCGCCCACCAGGACAAGGCCGAGATCGACAAGGCGTACGTCCGCGTCCTGAAGATCCTGATGGAGGGCGACGGCTACCCGATGATCGGGTCGCACGACCCGCGTCTGATCGCCATCACCCAGGAGCTGGCGCGCAGCGCCGGGCGCAAGCTCGACGACTACGAGTTCCAGATGCTGTACGGCATCCGCGGCGACGAGCACGTCCGCCTCGCGGCGGAGGGCCACCGGATGCGGGTCTACACCGCCTACGGCACCGACTGGTACGGCTACTTCATGCGCCGCCTGGCAGAGAAGCCGGCCAACCTGCTCTTCTTCCTCCGCTCGATGATCACCAAGGGCTGAGCCCTCCCACCCCTCGCTAAGGAGCAACGGAACCCATGGACGCTGTCACCCAGGTCCCCGCCCCGGTCAACGAGCCGGTGCACGGCTACGCCCCCGGTTCGCCCGAGCGCGCCCGCCTCGAGGCCAAGCTCAAGGAGCTGGCCGAGAACCCGATCGAGCTGCCGATGACCATCGGCGGTGTGAAGCGGATGGGCGGCGGCGAGCGTGTCGACGTCGTACAGCCGCACAACCACAAGGCCGTCATCGGCACCTTCGCCGCCGCCACCCAGCAGGACGCGCAGGACGCGATCGACGCCGCCCTCGCCGCCGCTCCCGCGTGGCGCGCGATGTCCTTCGACGACCGTGCCGCGATCATCCTGCGCGCCGCCGAGCTGCTGGCCGGCCCGTGGCGCGAGACGATGGCCGCCTCCACCATGCTCGGCCAGTCGAAGACCGCCCAGCAGGCCGAGATCGACACTCCCTGCGAGCTCATCGACTTCTGGCGCTTCAACGTCAAGTACGCGCGTGACCTGCTCGCCGAGCAGCCCCCGGCCAACTCGCCGGGCGTGTGGAACCGTCTGGACCACCGCCCGCTCGAGGGCTTCGTCTACGCGATCACCCCGTTCAACTTCACCGCCATCGCCGGCAACCTGCCGACCGCGCCCGCGCTGATGGGCAACGTCGTCGTCTGGAAGCCGTCCCCGACGCAGACCCACGCCGCCGTGCTGCTGATGCAGCTGCTGGAGGAGGCCGGTCTGCCCAAGGGCGTCATCAACCTGGTGACCGGCGACGGCATCGCCGTCTCCGAGGTGGCCCTCGAGCACCCGATGCTCGCCGGTATCCACTTCACCGGCTCGACCAAGACCTTCCAGCACCTGTGGAAGACGGTCGGCAACAACATCGAGAAGTACCGGTCCTACCCGCGCATCGTCGGTGAGACGGGCGGCAAGGACTTCGTCGTCGCGCACCCCAGCGCCGACCGCGCGGTGCTGAAGACGGCTCTGACCCGCGGTTCCTTCGAGTTCCAGGGCCAGAAGTGCTCCGCTTCCTCGCGCGCCTACGTCCCGGCCTCGATCTGGAACTCCGGCTTCAAGGAGGAGTTCGCGGCCGAGGTCGACGGAATCCAGATGGGTGACGTCACCGACCTGTCGAACTTCATCGGCGCCGTGATCGACGAGCGTGCCTTCGCCAAGAACAAGGCCGCCATCGACCGCGCGAAGTCGGACCCGTCCTGCACGATCGTCGCGGGCGGCAGCTACGACGACTCGGTCGGCTACTTCGTCCGTCCGACCGTCATCGAGTGCTCGGACGCCGCCAACGAGGTCTTCACGACCGAGTACTTCGGCCCGATCCTCGCCGTCCACGTCTACGAGGACGACAAGTACGAGGAGATGCTGGAGCAGATGGAGTCGGTGTCGGCGTACGCGCTGACCGGCTCGATCATCGCCGGTGACCGGGCCGCGGCGGCCCACGCGATGGAGAAGCTCCGCTACGCGGCGGGCAACTTCTACATCAACGACAAGTCGACCGGCGCCGTCGTCGGCCAGCAGCCCTTCGGCGGCGGCCGCGCCTCCGGCACGAACGACAAGGCCGGCGCCCCGCAGAACCTGATGCGCTGGACGCTGACCCGTGCCATCAAGGAGACGCTGGTCCCGCCGACCGACTACTCCTACCCGCACATGGGCTGACCTTCCGGTCGACCCCCGAGGCTCCGCCCCCGTCCCGGCCCCCACGCCGGAACGGGGGCGGTTTCCATG
>NZ_JBSGZJ010000406.1:0-6429 GCF_053610925.1 Streptomyces sp. NPDC054847
GCCGGGGAGGGGGCGAGAATGAGAAGGCCGGACGAAGATCCGTACGACGCAGCCCGCGGAGGGCGGCAGAGAATGGCGAGTCGTCCCCGGGGCGCTCGAGGTGATCACGTATGTGCCGATGGCTCGCGTATTCGGGAACACCCATGCTGCTCGTAGAGCGGTACGACGAAGAACACGCCCATCTGTACGAGGTACTGGAAGACTGGAAGAAGAACATCGTCAGCCCGCCGGTGAGCTGCTTGTTGTGCAGCAGGTCCGGGTCGATGAGTTGAGTGGCTCTTTGCGCCGTTCCACGAGGCGGGCCTCCCAGCGGAGGAAGAGCCAGATTAGAAGCAGGCCGGCCAGCATCAGCCACACGACCGGCGAAATCCCGAGCAAGGAAGGTGCGTCGGGCTTCGGCCGGAACCAGCCCCATTCGCTGGAGCGCAGCACGCCGTAGACGAAGGTCCCGAGTCCGAGGGCGGAAAGCACGGCGCCGACCAGATCGATGCGCGGGCGTTCGCCGATCGGTGCGTCAGCGACGCGGCGGGCGATCAGCAGGATGCCGAGCACGATCACCACCTCACCGGCAAAGACCCACCGCCAGGAGAAGTACGTCGCGCGATGCCCCCGATGAGCGGCCCGAGCGCGATCGCCACCGCTCCTGCGGCTGCGACGAGTCCGTAGGCGGCGGGGCGGCGTTCAGCGGCGAAGTTGCCGGCCACGAGCGCCACGATCGCGGGAAGGATGAGCGCCGCTCCGATTCCTTCGAGGAACGACCAGCCGAACAGCAGCACGGGCAGGTTCGGCGCGAGCGACGTGATGAGGGAGCCGCAGCCGATCATGAACGCGCGTTTGCGGCCGATCAGCGCCCCGGACCTTGCCACCGGGGATCATGAACATCGCCATCACCAGGGTGTAGGCCGTGATGGCGCCCTGGATGCCCGTCACCGTGGTGCCCACGTCGTCGGCCACCGTCGCGATCGAGACGTTCATGACGGAGCTGTCGAGCGCCATGAGGAACTGACCGGTCGCGAGCGTCAGCAGGACGAGTCGTGCTGACGAACTCTTCGCGGTACCTGCCTCGGGAGCCATGGGCGCGCATCGTCCCAGCCTGCCCGGAGGGGGATCCGCGACCCGCCATGGAGATCAGCCGGTTGGCGGGCGTGAGGTCGGTGGAGTCTCCAGGGCCCGGTCGGGTCGGCCCAACGGTCCGGCCCGGCTCAGCCGCTCGTCCCCACGTCGTTGTTCGGCGCGCCGTCGCCGGCCGGCGGGAGGTCGCCGCGTTCGACCGGCTGACCGGCGTCGTCCCGCGTGGGAGGCAGTACGGCATCGAGTTCGGCGTCGCTCGCGGCGTGCGCCGCCTCGGCCGCCTTGCGGAGGGTGGCGCGGTCCACGGTCGCGGTGTCGGCGTCGAGCCGCACCAGCCGGCCGTCCACCTCGGTCGCGTACTCGTGCTGCGTGCCGCTCGTGCGGTACCAACTCCCGCCGTCCGCAACGCACTCGACAGCGCCGTCCGTGCCGCGGCTGCCGACACCGAGCGGGGTCTTCGGGCAGAGCGCCGCGTCCATGGAGCCCTTGTCGACACCGAGACGTATCTGCGCGCCCGTCCCCTGCCTGACGTACGTCGCTGAGTACCCGTCCGCGCCGAGCACGCCCACGGACTGCTTGGCCACCTTGTAGCCCGGCACCTCGGTGACGTAGACGTTCTCGATCGCCACTTGGGCGGCACGCGCGCGTGCCTCCAATTCGGCCCGGTCGGCTCCGGCTCCGGCGGTTTCGCTGCCGCAGGCGACCAGCGCAAGGGTCACCACGGCCGTGACGGGCACAAAGGGGCGCGGCAGCCGCGCGGCAGGCTTCATGCGGTCATGGTCCCGCAGGGCGTTCCCCGCTCCGGGCGTATGTGTCCTGATCGTTGCCGCCGAGAGGCGGCCCACCCGTCCAGTAGCTGGAGTCTCCGGTCGCGCGCCGTGCGGAACGTCATCGCCTCGTCGGCGGTACCAGCCGTTCCAGCCGTTCCAGCAGGTCGGCGAGGCCGGGTTCCTGCCGGCCGGTCCGTCGCGCCACGTCGCCCGGAGGACGGGCGCCCGGCCGGATGCGGCCGCCGGATGCCCGCCGTACGGTGGGACCGCACCGGGTACCACCGACGTCGGGAGAGGGCATGGCTGGGGAGATCTCGTTCTTCGAACTGGGCGTCGCGGACTCCGAGCGGGCCCGGACGTTCTACGCCGGGCTGTTCGGCTGGACCTTCGAGGCCGGGACGACGGAGGGCGGCGGCTACTCGATCCGCACCCCCGGTGTCCCCGGCGGAGTGCACGGAGGGGACCCCGGAGCCGGCCCGTACGTCTTCTTCCGCGTCGACGACATGCAGCAGGCCGTCGTCCGCGTGCGCGAGCTCGGCGGCACGGTCGACGACATCGACGTCGGCAGCGGCGACGAGGACACGATCGCCCGCTTCGGCCGCTTCCAGCTGTGCCACGACGACCAGGGCTCGCCCTTCGGCCTCCACCAGCCACCGGCCGGCACCTGAGCCGCACCTTCGAAGACGCGGCACCCGCCGCGCCCGTGCCACCTGCCGCACCCGCCGCGCCCCCGTGTCAGCCGACGCGGCGGTAGCGGCGCTCCGGGCGGCCCGTGCCGCCGTAGCGGAGCGTCACCTCGGCCCGGCCCGTCTCCGCGAAGTACTCCAGATACCGCCGTGCGCTCACCCGCGACAGGGAGCCCGCCGCCGCGCACTCGGAGGCAGAGAGATCGCCCGGGTGCTCCCGCAGGATGCGCTCCACCAGCTCCGCCGTGTGCGGGGCGAGGCCCTTGGGCAGTTCGCGGGAGCCGGGCGGGCGGGTGCCGAAGATCTGGTCCACGTCCTCCTGACGCGCCTCGTCCAGCCGGTCGAGGCGTGAGCGGAGCGCGGCCACATGCCGGAGCTGCTCGTGCAGCGCGGCCTGGTTGAAGGGCTTGATCAGGTAGTGCAGCGCGCCCGCACGCAGTGCGGAGCGGACCACCGCCGCGTCCCGTGCGGCCGTGATGAACAGGGCGTCGGCGCTGGGCCGGTCCGGATCACGCTCCTCCGCCGCCCGCAGCTCGCGCAGCACAGTGATCCCGTCCATGTCCGGCAGGTAGACGTCGAGCAGCACGAGGTCGGGCCGCAGCCGCTCCGCGGCGCGCAGCGCCTCGCCGCCGCTGTGGGCCACCCCGGCGACCGTGAAGCCCTCCGCCTGGGACACATAGCGGCTGTGCAGCTTCGCGACCATGAAGTCGTCGTCCACCACCAGCACCTTTGTCACGCCGACACGCTAAGCCGCGACCACAAGGACCACAACGTCCGTTGATTCCGGAAGAGAGACAGCTTCTTAACGCGCAGGCAACATGTGGGCCACTTCACACATCTACGACGAGAGGCGATCCCGTGCGACTGCGCACCCCCATTGCCCTGCTCGGGGCTGCACTGCTGGTGCTCGTGGGGCCGCCGCTGCTCACCTCGGGCAGCGGCGCAGAAACCGGTACCCAGATCCCCGGTCTGCGGTTCATGGTTCCCAACACCCCCGGTGGCGGCTACGACATCACCGCCCGCACGGCCGCCAAGAACGCCGAGGACGCAGGGCTCACCCACAACATCGAGGTCTTCAACCTGCCCGGCGCCGGCGGCACCGTCGGTCTGACCCGGCTCGTCGGCGAGCACGGCAACGGCAAGCTGGCCATGTCCATGGGCCTCGGCGTCGTCGGCGCCGTACACACCAACAAGTCGCCGAAGACCCTGGCCGACACCACACCGATAGCCCGGCTCACGGAGGAGCAGGACATCGTGGTGGTCGCCAAGGACTCCCCGTACGAGAACATCGGCCAGCTGATCGAGGCGTGGAAGAAGAACCCGGGCAAGCTTCCGGTCGGCGGCGGCTCGTCGCCCGGCGGGCCCGACCACCTCGCGCCCATGCTGATGGCGCAGGCCGCCGGGATCGCGCCCAAGTCCGTCAACTACATCCCCTTTGACGGCGGCGGTGAGCTGCTGGCCTCGATCCTCGGCAACAAGGTCGCCTTCGGGGTCTCCGGTGTCGGCGAGTACCTCGACCAGATCAAGTCGGGCGAGCTGCGGCTGCTGGCCGTGACCGGGCCGAAGCGTGTCCCCGGTCTGGACGCCCCCACCCTGCGTGAGGCCGGACTCGACACCGAATTCACCAACTGGCGCGGCATCGTGGCACCGCCCGGCCTCACCGACGGCGAGCGCGACAAGCTCGTCGGGCTGGTCACGAAGCTGCACGAATCCAAGCAGTGGCAGGACTCCATGAAGAAGAACGGCTGGGACGACGCCTTCCTCACCGGCGACAAGTTCGGCGACTTCCTCGACGAGCAGGACGAAAACGTCGACCAGGTGCTGAAGGAGCTGGGGCTGTGAGCTCGACCAGGTCCACGACCAGAACCCCGGACAGGCGAGCCTGGCTCCGGGAACACTCCGAACTCGGTGTCGGCGCGCTGCTCCTCGTCATCGGCGTCCTCGTCCTCACCGACGCGCTCACCATGGACGTCGACATCGCCCAGCGCGGGCCCGTCGGACCCACGACCGTGCCGATCGCCGTCGGCATCGGCCTGCTGGCCGTCGCCGTCCTTCTCGCCGTCGACGTGCTGAGAGGCGGCCGGGGAGAGGCGGAGGGCGGCGAGGACATCGACCTCTCCGAGCCGAGCGACTGGCGGACCGTGCTGCTGCTCGCCGGTGTCTTCCTCGCGAACGCGGTACTCATCGGGCCGCTCGGCTTCCCGGTCTCCGGGGCGCTGCTCTTCTGGGGCTCCGCCTACGCGCTCGGCAGCCGGCGCATCGACCGCGATCCGCTGATCGCGGCGGTCCTGTCCGTCGTCACCTACTTCGTCTTCAACAACCTGCTCGGCGTGCCGCTGCCCGGCGGCCCGCTGATGGGAGTGCTCTGATGGATTCCCTGAACTCCCTCCTCGACGGCTTCGGGACGGCGCTCACCCCGGTCAACCTGCTCTGGGCGGCGATAGGCGTCCTGCTCGGCACGGCCATCGGCGTGCTGCCCGGCATCGGCCCCGCCATGGCGGTCGCACTGCTGCTGCCGGTGACGTACGGGCTGGAGCCGACCGGCGCGTTCATCATGTTCGCCGGCATCTACTACGGCGCCATGTTCGGCGGCTCCACGACGTCGATCCTGCTCAACACGCCCGGAGAGAGCGCGGCGGTCGTCGCCGCGATCGAGGGCAACCCGATGGCCAAGGCCGGGCGCGGCGCGCAGGCGCTGGCGGCCGCGGCGGGCGGCCACTTCGCGGGCGGCCTGATCGGCACCATCCTGCTGGTCGCCCTCGCCCCGACCGTCGCCGCGCTCGCTGTCGACATCGGCGCGCCCGACTACTTCGCCATCATGGTGCTGGCGTTCATCGCGGTCACCTCGGTCCTCGGCTCGTCGAGGATCCGCGGCCTCGCCTCGCTGCTCATCGGTCTCACCCTCGGCCTCGTCGGTCTCGACCAGATGACCGGTCAGCAGCGCCTCACCTTCGGCTCCCTCCAGCTCGCCGACGGCATCGACGTCGTCATCGTCGCGGTCGGTCTCTTCGCCATCGGCGAGGCCCTCTGGGTCGCCGCCCATCTGCGGCGCAACAGCGGTGACGCGATCCCGGTCGGCAGGCCGTGGCTGGCGAAGTCCGATGTGAAACGCACCTGGAAGCCGTGGCTGCGCGGGCCCGTCATCGGCTTCCCGTTCGGCGCGATCCCGGCCGGCGGTGCGGAGATCCCCACCTTCCTGTCGTACGTCACGGAGAAGCGGCTCTCCAAGCACAAGGACGAGTTCGGCAAGGGCGCCATAGAGGGCGTGGCCGGGCCGGAGTCCGCGGCCTCCGCCTCCGCGGCGGGCACGCTCGTCTCCATGCTGACGCTCGGCCTGCCCACGACGGCCGTCGCGGCGGTCATGCTGGCCGCCTTCCAGCAGTACGGCATCCAGCCCGGGCCGCTGCTCTTCGAACGCGAACCGGACCTGGTGTGGGGCCTGATCGCCTCGTTGTTCGTCGGCATGGTGCTGCTGCTCGCGCTGAACCTGCCGCTCGCGCCGCTCTGGGCGAAGTTGCTGCGCATCCCGCGCCCGTACCTCTACGCCGGCATCCTGTTCTTCGCGGCGGTGGGCGCGTACGCGGTCGGCGGCGAGGCCATCGACCTGGTGATCCTGCTGATCATCGGTCTCATCGGCTTCGGAATGCGCCGCTACGGTCTTCCCGTGCTGCCCGCCGTCATCGGTGTGATCCTCGGCCCTGCGGCCGAGCAGCAGCTGCGGCGCGCGCTGCAGATCAGCGACGGCAGCGCCGTCGGGCTCGTCAACACACCGTTCTCGGTGACCGTCTACGCCGTGATCGTGGTGCTGCTCGCCTGGCCGTGGCTGAAGAAGCTGATCGTCAAGAACCGGTCGGCCGCCTAAAAGCGAAGCCGACATGAAGAAGTGAGGGGCGGGCCACGGT
>NZ_JBSGZJ010000407.1:0-6407 GCF_053610925.1 Streptomyces sp. NPDC054847
CGACCGGACCGGCCGGGGCCTTCGTGCGTCTGGCCGGATTCGTACGTCTACGGGGGCCGCGCGGCCGTGGCGGGCCCGGAGCACGTCCCGGACCTCGGAGCAGGTCCGGACCTCACAAGCGCGTCCAGGGCCTCAGACCACGTCGCCGGGCTTCGGCAGCGGCTTGCCGTACCAGAGCTCGATCAGTCGGGCCGCGATGGAGATCCCGTAGGGAGGCAGCACCTCTCCGGACTCGAACGCGGCCCGCAGGTCCTCCCGGGAGAACCAGCGCGCCTCGTGGATCTCCTCGCCGTCGACCTCGATCCGCGACGTCGTGGCGCGGGCCATGAACCCGAGCATCAGGCTCGAGGGGAACGGCCACGGCTGGCTGGCGACGTACTCCACCTCGCCCACACCGACGCCCACCTCTTCACGGACCTCGCGGCGCACCGACTCCTCGATGGACTCCCCCGGCTCGACGAAGCCCGCGAGCGTCGAGAAGCGGCCCTCCGGCCAGTGCACCTGACGGCCGAGGAGCGCGCGGTCCTGGTCGTCGGTGACGAGCATGATCACGGCCGGGTCGGTGCGGGGATAGTGCTCGGCGCCGCAGGCCTGGCATCGGCGGATGTGTCCGGCGGCGGCGATGACGGTGCGCTCGCCGCAGCGAGAGCAGAAGCGGTGGAGCCGTTGCCAGTTCTCCAGGGCGACCGCGTGCACCAGCAGCCCCGCGTCGCGCGGCGACAGCAGGAGCCCGGCCTCGCGCAGCCCGGCGGGCCTGGCCGACTGGTCCATGCGGCCCGGCAGGGCGTCCTTCTGGAGGGCGAAGTAGCGCACCCCTTCCTCGTCGGTGCCGAGGAAGTAGCGGTGGGTCTCGGTGACCGGGGCCTCGAAGGCCGGGGTCATGACGAGCTCGGTGCGGCCGTCGGGGGTGTCGTCGATCAGGGCCTGGCCACCGGAGACGACGAACACACGGGTCGTGGGATGGCTCCACGCGGCCGCGAGCCATGCCTCGTCGAGACGGTTGTGCGCCTCGCGGTCGATGCCGCTGGGCGCGGTGAGACCGATGGGACGGCCTGCGGCATCGGCGTAGCTCTGGGTGCTCACGGTTCTTCCAACTCCCCCGGGGCGGATCGGGACATCGGTTCAGCGAAGGGTGCGGGCCATGTCGTCCCACAGATGGGCGGTCGTCTCCACTCCCTTGAGGAGCAGTTCCAGTTCGACCTTCTCGTTCGGTGCGTGCCAGCCGTCGGACGGTACGGAGATGCCCAGGAACAGCACGGGCGCCGCGAGGATGTCCTGGAGGTCGGCCGCCGGTCCGGAACCGCCCTCGCGGGTGAAGCGGATCTTGTGACCGTCGAAGGCACGGCCCATGGCGCGTACGACCGACCGAAGGGCCGGATGGTCGAGCGGCGTCAGGCAGGGCCGGGTGGCGGCCCCGAAGACGATCTCGTGCCGGATGCCGGCCGGGATCCGGGAGTCGACCCAGTCCGTGACGGCGCGTTCGATCTTGTCGGGTTCCTGACCGGCGACCAGCCGGAAGGACAGTTTCAGCTGCGCGGACGACGGGACGATCGTCTTGCCGCCGGGGCCCTGGTAGCCGCCCCCGATGCCGTTCAGCTCGGCCGTCGGGCGGGCCCAGACGCGCTCGAGCGTGGAGTATCCGGCTTCGCCGAGCGTCCCGTGCGACTTCGCGGTGCGCAGCCAGGTCTCCTCGTCGAACGGCAGCTCGGCGAACAGCTCGCGCTCCTCGTCGGTGAGCGGTGCGACGCCTTCGTAGAAGCCAGGGATCGTGACCTGCTCGTTCTCGTCGTGCAGCGCGGCGACCAGGCGGGCGGCGACGGTCGCGGGGTTGGGGACGGCGCCGCCGAACGAGCCGGAGTGGATGTCCTGGTCGGGGCCGTACAGCGTGATCTCGCAGTCGGCCAGGCCGCGCATGCCGGTGCAGACGGTCGGGGTGGTCTCCGACCACATGCCCGTGTCGGAGACGATCACGGCGTCGGCGGCGAGGCGGTGCGCCTGCTGTTCCACGAGTGCGCGGAAGTGCGGGGAGCCGGACTCCTCCTCGCCCTCGATCAGCAGCTTGAGGTTGACGGCGGGGGCGGTACGGCCGGTGACCGCGAGGTGGGCGCGCACGCCGAGTGTGTGGAAGAACACCTGCCCCTTGTCGTCGGCGGCGCCGCGGCCGTACATCCGTCCGTCGGCGATCAGGGGCTCGAACGGGTCGGTGTGCCAGCCGTCCTCACGGGCGGCGGGCTGCACGTCGTGGTGGCCGTAGACCAGCACGGTGGGCGCGTCGGGGTCGTCGGACGGCCACTCGGCGAAGACCGCCGGGGCACCGGGTGTGGGCCAGATCTCGGCGACCGGGAAGCCGGTCTCCGACAGCTTGCCCGCGAGCCACTCGGCGCTGCGCCGTACGTCCCCGTCGTGCTCCGGCTGAGCCGACACGGACGGGATGCACAGCCACTCGGCGAGGTCGTCGAGGAAGGCGGCGCGGTGCTGCTGTATGTACGTACGGACGGCGTTGTCCGGGGTCTCGCTCATGCTCTTGAGCCTAACGGGCGCCGGCACCGGACTCGTCGGCCGTCCCGCCCAGCAGGATGCGCTCCAGTCCGGCGCGGTCGGGGAGGCCGTCGGGATGCACGATCTCGCCGGTGCGTACGAACACGAACGTGGCGGTCACCGCCTCGAGCGGTATGCCGTGCTGTTCTGCCCACGCGAGGCGGTAGACGGCGAGCTGGAGGGGGTCCGCGACGCCGCTGCGCGCGGTCTTCCAGTCGACGATCTCGTACGTGCCCTCACCGGTCCGGTACACGGCGTCGATCCGGCCCCGCACGACCCGGCCGGCCAGCGTGAACTGGAACGGCGCCTCGACGCGGTACGGGGTGCGGCGGGCGTACGGCGTGCGCTCGAAGGCCTCCTTGAGCGCGGCGAGGTCCTGCTCGTCCGCGATGTCGTGCTCGTCGGCGCCGCCCGGCAGCTCGTCCGGACCGAGCATGGGAAGGGCGAGCTCCTCGAAGCGCGACTCCACCCAGGCGTGGAACCGGGTGCCTCTGCGGGCCGCGGGCTGCGGCGGACGGGGCATGGGGCGGGCGAGCTCCTGGGCGAAGCCGTCGGGGTCGGCGGCGAGGCGCAGCAGCTGGGACGCGGAGAGGGAGGCCGGCACGAGCACCTCACGGACGGTCGCGCGGGTACGGCGCAGTTCGCCGGTGAGCGCGTCGAGGTCGCGGTCCCATGACGCGATGGCGCGGGCATCCTCGGGAGTGAGTGCCTCCCGCCTCCCGTTCCCTCCCGAGGTCCGGTGCGGGCCTTCGGCGCTCCGGGGAGCAGAGGGGTACGCGGCGTCAGCGTCTCCTGGGGCGGCGACGGCGGCGCGCTCGGCGTGCGGGGACGGCTGATGCGGGACGGTCGGCGCCGGCGGCGGGGGCGCGAACGGGTCGTCCTCCGGGGGCTCGGTCGGCCACTCCCATTCCTCCGGGTCGGCGGAGGGAGCCGGCACGGGACCGCGCTCGGCGGACGGCACCGTCACAGGTGCCGACCCGGGCCCGGAACCGAGCCCGGAATCGGGCCCGAATTCGAAGTCGGCCTCGAACTCGGACGCAGAGCCGAACTGGGCCTCGAACTCGGGCTCAGGCTCGGGCCCGGAGCCGAACTCGGAGTCGTACGCGGGCCCGGAGCCGGAGTCGAAATCCGGATCCGGCTCGGACTCGGTCTCCGGATCCGGCTCGGATCCACGTACGTGGTCGGCTCCGGCCGCCGCACCCGCCCCGACCCCGCCCGGCACGGCCGCCAGCGCCTCGAGGTGCGCCATGACCGTGTCCGCCGCTGCCCGGCGCCGGGACAGGGAGACGGGGTCCAGAGGCAGCGGCCAGGCGTGGTCCGCGGTGGCCGTGCCGAGCGCCGGGTTCTCCGCGTCCTCCTCGGGCTCGTCGGCCCAGACCTCGATCTCGCCGTGGCCCTGCTCGCAGTGGTCGTACAGGGCCTCCAGGAACGCGGACGGGCCGCGCCGCCGCTTCTGGCTGGGTCCCCACCAGTGCGCGGAGCCGAGGAGGAGCGAGCGGGGGCGGGTGAAGGTCACGTAGCCCAGGCGCAGTTCCTCCGTGTGCTGGTGGTCCTTCATCGCCTCCTTGAAGGCCTTCAGTCCCCCGGCGTCCCACGACCCGACGTCCGGCAGTGTGTCCGCGTCACCGCGCAGGGCGTGCGGAAGGACCTTGGACTGGGACGTCCATGCCTCTCTGGCCTGGTCGTTCGGGAAGTGCTTCGCGACGAGCCCCGGCACGGCGACGACGTCCCACTCGAGGCCCTTGGACTTGTGCGCGGTGAGCACCTTGACCGTGTTCTCACCGCCCGGAAGGGCGTTGTCGAGCCCCTTCTCGTACTGCGCCGCGGTACGCAGGAAGCCGAGGAACGCCAGCAGTGTCGCTTCCCCGTCCAGCGCGGCGAAACCGGCGGCGATGTCCAGGAAGTTGGCGAGTGTCTCCCGTCGGCGGGCGGCCAGCGCATGCGGCGAGGCGGACAGCTCGACCTCGAGGCCGGTGGTGGAGAGCACCCGGTGCAGGACGTCCATCAGCGGGTCGGCCAGCGAGCGGCGCAGGTCACGCAGTTCGGCGGCGAGGCGGGCGAAGCGGACCCGTGCATCCGTGGAGAAGGGAAGTCCGTCGTCCTCGCCCCCTGCCGACTCCAGGAACGTGTCGAGCGCGTCGGCGAGCGAGATGATCTCCGCCGGGTCGGTGCCCTCCACCGCCGCCGCGAGCCGCCGCTCCGGATCGTCGTCAGCGGAGGCATGGTGGACGAGCAGCCGCGCCCGGCGGCCGAGCAGCGCCAGGTCGCGCGGCCCGATCCGCCACCGGGGGCCGGTGAGGAGGCGAACGAGCGAGGCGTTGGCGCCGGGGTCCTGGAGCACCTCGCACATCGCCACCAGGTCGGCGACCTCGGGCAGGTGCAGCAGCCCGGAGAGGCCGACGACCTCGACCGGGACGTCGCGTGCGACCAGGGCGCCCTGGATCTCGGGGAAGTCGCCCGCGGTACGGCACAGGACCGCGATCTCGCCCGGCTCCTTGCCGGTGCGGACGAGGTGGGCGATGGAGTCGGCGAGCCACTCGATCTCCTCCGCGTGCGTCGGCAGCAGCGCGCAGCGCACGATGCCGTCCCGCTCCGCACCGGGCGCGGGCCGCAGTGCCTCGACCCCCTCGTGCATGGCGCGCAGCGGCGTCGCGAGGCCGTTGGCGAGGTGCAGCAGACGACCGCCGCTGCGGCGGTTCTCGCTGAGCGAGTAGCGGTCGGCGGGACGGCCGTCGGAGTGGGGGAAGTGGACGGGGAAGTCGTCGAGGTTGGCGACGGACGCCCCGCGCCAGCCGTAGATCGCCTGACAGGGGTCGCCGACCGCGGTGACGGCGTGGCCCGTGCCCTGCCCGAACAGTCCGGACAGCAGCAGCCGCTGGGCCACCGACGTGTCCTGGTACTCGTCGAGCAGGACGACCCTGAACTCGTCGCGGAGGAGGGTGCCCACCTCGGGGCGGGTGAGTGCGAGCTCGGCGGAGAGCGCGATCTGGTCGCCGAAGTCGAGCAGGTCCCGCTGCCGCTTCGCCGCGCGGTAACGCAGGGTCAGGTCGAGCAGCTCGCGGCGCGCCTCTGCGGCCTCCGGGACCTTGCGGAGGTCCGCGTTGGTCAGCCGGGCGCCTTCGAGGGTGCGGAGCAGCTCCGTGTCGTACTCCTTCAGGCGCTCTGGCGGCACGAGGTGCTCGGCGAGCTCCGCGTCGAGCGCGAGCAGGTCGCTCACGAGGGAGGGGAAGGAACGGGTGAGCGCGGGGTACGGTCCCGGGGCCTCGCGCAGCACACGAGCGGCGAGCTGGTAGCGGGTGGCGTCGGCGAGCAGCCGGGCGGTCGGCTCGAGTCCGATGCGCAGGCCGTGGTCCTTGAGGAGCTGGCCGGCGAAGGCGTGGTACGTGGAGATGCGCGGCTCGCCGACCGGGGTGTCGCCGCCGAAGACCGAGGAAGGGTCGCCCGGGTCGATGGCGTCGGGGTCGGTCACGCCGGCCCGGACGAGGGCGGTGCGGACGCGCTCGGCGAGCTCGCCGGCGGCCTTGTTGGTGAAGGTGAGTCCGAGGACCTGGTCGGGCGCCACCTGGCCGGTGCCGACGAGCCAGACCACCCGGGCCGCCATGACCGTCGTCTTCCCCGAACCGGCCCCGGCCACAATGACCTGCGGGGCGGGCGGCGCGGTGATGCAGGCCGTCTGCTCCGGGGTGAAGGGGATGCCGAGCAGCTCTTTGAGCTGCTCGGGGTCGGTGATGCGTGCGGTCACCCCGTAGAGGCTAACGGGGACCACCGACAGCAGTGGTCCCCGTTCGTGCGCGGGACCCGACCCAACCCGGCCCGGTCCCGGCCCCTTCGCGGTCCGTCTCCGGTCGGGTCCCGGCCCGGTCCGGCAT
>NZ_JBSGZJ010000408.1:0-6362 GCF_053610925.1 Streptomyces sp. NPDC054847
GCGTGGGGGTCTGTGCCCGGGGCCGTGGCGCGGGGCCGTTCCCCTGCTCCTTCCCGAAACCGGGGCATGCCCCGGGCCCCGTACCGCCCTGCGGGCGGCGTACCGCGCTTCGCGCGGTGCCCTCAAACTCCCCCTACGGCCTGGCGGCCGCGGGAGGTGCCCCAGGCGGGCTGGATTTCGCCGGGCCAGGGTGGGGACCACACCTGCCGCAGCGGGAGCGGGGCGTCAGCGCACGGGGTCCTCGCCCGCCAGCAGATCGTCCGCGTCCATGATCCGGTACGCGTAGCCCTGCTCGGCCAGGAACCGCTGGCGGTGCGCCGCGAAGTCCTGGTCGATCGTGTCCCTCGCGACCACCGAGTAGAAGTGCGCCTTGTGGCCGTCCGCCTTCGGCCGCAGCACCCGGCCGAGGCGCTGTGCCTCCTCCTGGCGGGAGCCGAACGTCCCGGACACCTGGATCGCGATCGTCGCCTCGGGCAGGTCGATCGAGAAGTTCGCGACCTTGGACACCACCAGCACGCTGATCTCGCCGTTGCGGAACGCGTCGAAGAGCTTCTCGCGCTGGCTGTTCGGCGTCTCGCCCTTGATGACCGGTGCGTCCAGGTGCTCGCCGAGCTCGTCGAGCTGGTCGATGTACTGGCCGATGACGAGGGTCTGCTGACCCGCGTGCTTGTGCACCAGCTGCTCGGTCACCCTGCGCTTGGTCGCGGTCGTCGCGCAGAAGCGGTACTTCTCCTCCTGCTCGGCCGTCGCGTACGCCAGCCGCTCGGAGTCGGTCAGGTTGACCCGTACCTCCACGCAGTCCGCCGGTGCGATGTAGCCCTGCGCCTCGATCTCCTTCCACGGCGCGTCGAAACGCTTCGGGCCGATGAGGGAGAAGACGTCCGACTCCCGGCCGTCCTCGCGCACCAGCGTGGCCGTGAGGCCCAGCCGGCGGCGGGCCTGGAGGTCGGCGGTGAACTTGAAGACCGGCGCGGGCAGCAGATGCACCTCGTCGTAGAGGATCAGGCCCCAGTCGCGGGAGTCGAAGAGCTCCAGGTGGGGGTAGATGCCCTTCCGCTTGGTCGTCAGCACCTGGTAGGTGGCGATCGTGACCGGGCGGATCTCCTTCTTCGTCCCGCTGTACTCGCCGATCTCGTCCTCGGTCAGCGAGGTGCGCTTCACCAGCTCGTGCTTCCACTGGCGGGCCGAGACGGTGTTGGTGACCAGGATCAGGGTGGTGGCCTTCGCCTGGGCCATCGCACCCGCGCCTACGAGGGTCTTGCCCGCGCCGCAGGGGAGGACGACCACGCCGGAGCCGCCGTGCCAGAAGCCTTCGACCGCCTGCTTCTGGTACGGGCGGAGCGCCCAGCCCGACTCGTCGAGCTCGATGGCGTGCGCCTCGCCGTCGACGTAGCCCGCGAGGTCCTCGGCCGGCCAGCCGAGCTTCAGCAGCGTCTGCTTGATCTGGCCGCGCTCCGAGGGGTGCACGGCGACCGTGTCCGGGTCGATGCGGGTGCCGACCAGCGGCTGGACCTTCTTCGACCGCAGGATCTCCTCGAGCACCGGCCGGTCGGTGGAGGTGAGGACGAGCCCGTGGGTGGGGTGCTTGGACAGGGTGAGCCGGCCGTAGCGGGCCATGGTCTCCGCCACGTCGACGAGGAGGGCGTGCGGCACCGGGTAGCGGGAGAACTCGACCAGCGCGTCGACGACCTGCTCGGCATCGTGGCCGGCGGCCCTGGCGTTCCACAGGCCGAGCGGCGTGACCCGGTAGGTGTGGATGTGCTCCGGCGCGCGCTCCAGTTCGGCGAAGGGCGCGATGGCGCGACGACAGGCGTCCGCCTGCTCGTGGTCCACCTCGAGCAGGAGCGTCTTGTCGCTCTGGACGATCAGCGGTCCGTTCAACGCCACACCCTTTCGGTCGGGCCGGTCCGTCCGTCCCGGACACGGCCAAACATCCAGTGTCCCGCATCGCGGGCCTGTCCGGGCGGCGCGCGGGTAGCCGGGTTGTCATGACCACAGATGAACGGCCCCGCGAGTGGGGCAGAACCCTCCTCCGTGCAGGTCTGATCGTCTGCGCCTTCGCCGCCCTGGTGCTGTTCTCCGCCGTCCTGGCCCGGCTGACGCTCACGCCGTCGCACGCCTCCGAGGGCGTGGCGACGGCGAACCTGCGCCCCGGAGCGTCCCTGCGGCAGTACGCCGAGGAGTACACGTTCCTGGCGGCCGCCAAGCAGGCCGGCGGCAATGTGCTGCTCGGCGTGCCCTTCGGCGTGCTGCTGCCGGTGCTGGTGCCCCGGTCGATGCGGCTGCTGCGGGTGATCGTGCTGACGGTCGTGGTGATGGCCCTGGTGGAGCTGGCGCAGGGCGCGATCGTCACCGGCCGGGCCTTCGACGTGGACGATGTGATCCTCAACACCACGGGCGCGCTGATCGGTTACGTCCTGCTGGGGCGCAGGCTGGGCCGCGCGTGGCGACGGCGGCGCGGCGAGGCGGAACCGGACGAGCCCGCGACCGGACGCTCCGGCCTTCTCGGCGGGCGGCTCAAACGTCGTCGGCCAGTTCCGCCACGCCCGTGATGCGGTGCAGCGGATACGTCCTCACCTCGTCCGCGGTGTGGTCGAACGCCGTCACGAAGCCGCCCTCCACGCGGACCGGCGCGATGACCCGCTGGCTGGCGGCGCCCTCCGCGTTGACGTAGCCGATCCACACCGCGGATCCGGTGAGCGCGGCGGCCTGGACGGTCGCCAGGGTCTCCGCCGACGAGGTGCGGGGCAGTTCACCCGCCTGCGGCCGGTCGTCGTCGGCGGCGGGCTTCCGTACGACGCCGGCCGCCATGTCGCCCGCCCTGATCGCCTTCACGGCCGCGCCGAGCAGCGTGCCGTCCGGTACCGGCGGCCCTTCCGGTACGGGGGCGGGCGGGGTGCGCGGCGGGGTGCGGCGGGCATGGGCGCGGGTGATCACCACGTCGCCCTCTGTGGACTCGGCGGCCGGTGCGTACCCCATCGCCCGCAGGCCCTCGAGCAGCGTTCCCGGATCGCTCTGGGCGGCGAGCACGGTCGGCCCCAGGCGGCGCAGCCCGAGACCCTGCGACCGCTTGTCGGCGAGGATCTCGCCGAGGAGGGCGTCGTCGTCGCAGCGCACATAGGCGGAGGCGGCGCCGATGCGCAGATGGCCGTGGCGGCGGGCGACGTCGTCGACGAGGTAGCTGAGCGGCTGCGGCACGGGCGTCCGGGAGTGCGCGGCCAGGAAGGCGTGCACGTCGGAGGCGGCCATGCCGGCGTCGAGTGCCCGTCGCACCGAGCCGGGTGTGAAGCGGTAGACGGTGGCGCCGCCCTTGGACTCGATCTCGGCGAGGACGGCGAGCGTCTCCGCGAGGGGACGGTCGAGGGGCCCCGGCGCGACCGCCGTGAGGTCGGCCTGGAGCAGGACGTGGTCGAGCGGCTCCGGCAGGAGCGGCGCGAGCGAGGTGACGGCGCGGGCGCGCCGGCCGGCGAGCGTGCCGTCGGCTCCGGTCCCCTCCCCGCCGAGGAGGGCGCGGCCGTGCGCGGACAGCGCGCCCCTGCCCGTCACGCCGAGCAGTTCCGCCTCCGACAGGGTCCATGCCGCGACCCGTGCCCGCAGGTCCTTCGTGGAGCCCGCCGCCTCGGTGCGCAGCGGCCGCTCCCAGCGCAGCCGGGACAGCAGCGACTCGGTGGCGGGGGCGGTGCCGTGCGGAAGCTCCGCCGCCAGTTCCAGGACGCGCCGGCGCACCTCCACGGCGGCCGAGCGGTCCAGGTCCGGGCCGAGGACGGAGAGCGTGCGGCCCTTGGCGTCCTGGCTGCCGACGAGACCCGGCGTACGCGTCGCCGTCAACCAGGCGACGGCCAGTTCACCCCACCGCTCCGCCGTCGGGCGTTCGAGCCACTCGTCGTACGCCGGTGTCGGCGCGTACCGCTCGTCCGCCTCGCCGTCGGTGGCCAGCAGCCCCGCCGCGTAGGCCAGTTCGATCCAGAACGCGGCGAGCTGCTCGCTGGTGTCCAGCGCCGCGGCCGCCCGCTTGAGGTCCCGCACGGCCAGACCTCCGGCGCGCAGCACCGGCGGGCCGCCCTCGTGCCAGTCCTTCAGCAGGTCCTCGACCGTGGTCAGCGCCGTGTACGCCTGCCCGGCCGCCGCGCTGTCCACAGCCTGTGGACCGTATTCCGCAGCGGGCGTGACGGCCGGCGGAACGGGCTCCGGCACCCGGTGCGCACGACCCGCCCGCAGATGCAGCGCCACCTCCCGCGGCAGCACTACGGTGCGCGCTGACGCCGGCAACAGCAGACCGCGGTCCCTCAACCAGCGCACGGGCGGCGTCGGATCGGCCGTCACCTCCCCGTACGGAGGCCCCCACACCAGCCGGTCCAGGACTCCGAGCGCGTCGGAAGGGGCCGTGTCCAGCAGCGTCGCCATCCGCGTCCGGTCCGTGAACAGGGCGGTCAGCGACGCCACCGCCGACACCGGGTCGTGCGTCGTCGGCAGGCCCGCCGCCGCCACGATCTCCTGGAGCCGGCCGGGCGACATCCCGGCGGTCGCCTCCGTCACCGAGGGACCGAGCCCGGTCGGCGAGGGACGGGTCGGCGACGGCGCGAGCAGCTCACGTGCCGTGCGCACCAGCCGAAGCCGGTCGTCGCCGCCCCACACCAGGGCCTGTCGGCGCAGCGCCTCCAGAGCGTCGGGGAGGGCCGCTTCGACGTCCGCGTCGCCGTCGTCGCCCGCCATCAGCGCGAGCAGGGTCCCGTACGGCGCCGGGTCCGGCGCCACCGCCAGCGCCTCCGCGGTCTGCAGGGCGAACCGGTCCAGCCGCTCCAGCGCCCGGACGACCGAAGCGCGGGTACCGGCCCGGGTGGCGAGCTGGGTGACATCGTTCGGCACCGGGCTCAGCAGATCGGGGCGGGCGCGCAGCAGCGCGGCCAGCTCCTCGTCGTCGCGGGCGCGCAGCGCCTCCGCGAGCGTGCGCGGGCTGCCGCCGCGTTCTTCGGGCATGGTCCCCATCCGCCCCACGTTAGCCCCTGGAGCGCTACCGTCGGGGACGGGACGGCCCGGGAAGGCGGGCCGGCTCTTGGCGTCCGCCGGCCTGCGCACGGGAACACCGGGGAACGCCGGGCACACCGGGAACGTCAGGGGAACCGTCGGTGGGGATCGAGAGCGACCAGCTGGTCTACGACTATCTGAGCCGTGTCGGTGACCTGGCCCAGCAGGCCCAGCTTCCGTCCGGCGAACGCATGCGGCTCGTGACGACGCTGCGGACCGAGATCGAGAAGCAGCGGACGAAGTTCGGCGGGGACAGCCCGGCAGGCGTACGCCGCATCCTCGGGCGGCTCGGAACGCCGGACGAAGTGGTGGCGTCGGCGACGTCGGCCCCTGCGGCGTCGGCTCCCGCGACCTCGGCCACCGCACGGGACGCCGACGGGACGCAGCCGGCGCCGCGTCAGGCGGCCCCGGCGGAGGGGGACATGGCGCGTCCGCGGGGACGGCGTCGCGTGCCGCGGCCGCGTACGGGGGACGCGCCCGCGCCAACGCCGTTGCCGCGTGAGGCCGCTTCGCCGCCGCACCTCGCCGGCATGGACGAACTGGGCCCCTCCGGCTCCGAACCGGACTGGTGGCGTATCGATCCGGCGCCGTTCGGCGCGGACGATGCCGTGGCCGGGTTCGTCGGCGGTGTGGAGATCCCCGAGATACTGAAGCCACCGCCGTCGGAGGACGAGAACGAGGCCGAGGACGGTGACCCCGAGGGCGAGGACGCCGGTGCCGAAGCGGGCGGACGCCGCCGTTCGCTCAGGCGGCTGCTGCGCCGCCGCGCCGCCGACACCTCCGCCGGGCCCCGGCCCGGGCTCGGCAGCCCGATGCTGCTGCTCGCCGCGGCGCTGCTCGTCGCCGGCGCGATCCTCGGCTCGCTCGTCGCGCTCGGCCTCGGCTGGCTCCTCGCGTACGGCTCTCGCCGGCTGTCCCGCACGGAGATCAAGTTCGCCGTGCTGGGTCTGCCGGGCGCGGCTGTGGCGGGCGGTGCGCTGTGGCTGTGGGGCCGCATCAACGGCCACTGGGGCGAGGAGATTCCCGAGAACGGGATGCGGGAGGCGCTGACGGGGACGTGGCCGTGGGTGGTGAGGGGGGCGGCGGTGGCCTCGGCGGTGTTCTTGGTGTGGCGGTCGAGGCGGCTGCGGTGACGCCTGCGGCGTGCCTTTTCCCCTACCCTCCCCCTTCGGCCTGGCGGCCGTGGGGGGACCCCCACTTCCCGAAACCGGGCTCCGCCCGGACCCGGCACCGCGCTCCGCGCGGTGTTTCGGGGGCTCTGCCTCCGCACCCCCGCGCCTCAAACGCCGGCGGTGCTGGAGTTGCCCGTAACGCCGGAGCCGCCGGCAGGGCTGGAT
>NZ_JBSGZJ010000409.1:0-6361 GCF_053610925.1 Streptomyces sp. NPDC054847
GGGCGGGCCCGTCGCGTAGAACGGAGGCCGGTGAGGGGCACGGCCGGTGTGCCCCGGCGCGGGCGGGCCGGAAGTGGTCTCCGGCCGGGGCGTGCGGTGCTCGCCGTAGCCGACGTGATCCGTGGGAGGGCCGGAGGCGGTCCACGGCGAGGGCTTCCGTGCTCGCCGTGGCCGACAAGGTCCGGTGGCCGGCCTCGCTCAGGAGGGGTGGACGGCCACCTTCTCCAGCGCCTCCAGCAGTCCGGGCAGCTCCGGGCCGCGGCCCACCGGCACGACCTCGCCCGGCTCCTCGTCCAGCAGCAGGAAGGCGATGTCGTCGGTCTTGGCGACCATCGACCAGCCGGGGCCGTCGGCGCGCAGCATCCGGGCACCGCCAGGGGCGAACGAGGAGCGCACCCGGCCGGGCGGCGGCGCGGACTCCACATAGGCCCTGGCCTGCTCCAGGACGCGGCGCACCTGCTCGCGCGGCCGGCGGCTCCCGCTCTCCGGAGCGTCCGCGGACGTCCCCGCGTCGGCGTCGTCGATCTGTCCCCGCCACTGCGCCCACCGCAGCGCCACCTCGTCGGCGCCCAGTCGGCGCTGGGCGGGACCCCAGGCGTCCATGTCCGGCGGGGCGAGCGGCGGCCGGTCACCCTCCTCGGGGGCGGGGTCGTGCGGCGCCGGCACCCCCGGCGCGGCGACGGCGACGGCCAGAGGCCAGCCCGGCAGTGCCGCGACCACGCTGTGCTCGTCGGGCGACAGGTCGTACTCCATACCGCAGTCCCACGAGGCGATGGCGACGGCCACGAGAGACACGTCGTCGACCACGACCGTCCAGCGCGCGCCGCCGGCGTCCTGCCCGAGGACCAGCCCGTACCCCTCCGCGTACGGCTCCAGGCCGAGGGCCTGGCAGGCGGCCGGGTAGTCGTCGCCGAGCACGCTCGGGAACTGCGCCGGCGTGAGCAGCACCGCGGTCAGTACAAACAGCGAGTCGTCGTCGACGGTGTCTTCCGCCCCGGCCACGGCCACCTCCCCATCCCATCGTTTCGTCGGCGCACCTTAACCAGTGGGTAACCCGCGCGTCGAGTGTCGGCGGCCGCTAATTCGATCCGGCGGGCTGGGCTCCGGGGAGACCGAGAAGCCCGCGCGCGACCACCTCGACCGGCTCGTTCCGCTCGCGGGCGAGAGCGACCACGGCGCGGCAGGCGAGCTGGTTCACCCCGAAGACGAGAGCGTCCGGGGCGACCCAGCCGGCCGCCTCGTCCAGGCGGTCGTCGTCGTCCTCTATGGACGCCGTCACATAGGCCGCTGCGGCCTCGAACAGATTGTGCTGTCGCGCGGACGGCCCGGGGGCCTTCGCCCGGGACGGACGGGAGGCGAGGAAACTACGGAGCCGAGCGAGCACGGTGACCACCTTCTCCGGGGCGGCGGGACACCGCCGGTCAGTTCAAGTGTTCCACCGCCGCAGCCCGTTCGAACGGCGACAGACCGTTTACGGCCGCGCGTGCCCGACCGGTCCCGGACGCCGGTGGTGCGCAGCCGGTCAGCTGCCCGGCAAGCTCTCCTGACGGACCGCCAGCGCGAGGAAGCGGTCGTCCTCGTCGACGTAGGACGTCATCCGCCAGCCCGAACCGGCCAGCAGCGGGCGCAGGTTGGGCTCGGCCCGCAGATCGTCGTCGGTGATCACGCGGCCCTGGCGTGCGGCCAGCGCGGCCCGGCCGACGGGGTGGAACAGGGCCAGCCGGCCGCCCGGCCGCACGACCCGGGCCAGTTCGCGCAGGTTCTCGGCGGGGTCCGGCAGGTGAGAGATCAGCCCCGCCCCGAAGACCACGTCGAGCGAGCAGTCGGTCAGCGGCAGCCGGGCCACGTCGCCGAGCAGCAGCCGGCCGCTCCGGTCACGTCCGGCGATCCGGGCCCGGTTCAGCATCTCCGGGGTCAGGTCGATGCCGAGGACCACGCCGTTGGGACCCACGGCGGCCCGCAGGGGTTCAAGGGCACGCCCCGTGCCGCAGCCCGCGTCGAGCACCGCGTCCCCGGGGCGCAGCCCCGTCTCGGCGACGGCGGCGGCATACGCGGGGCCGTCGTCGGGGAAGCGGCTGTCCCAGTCCGCGGCCCGGGCGCCGAAGAACTCCTGGACCCGGCTGTGGTCATGCGCTGTGTGGTCGACGGCCATGGACCCCATGATCCGCCATACCGGGCGGGTACGTCACGGCGGTGGCGCCGCCGGTTTCCGCCCGGCTGTGTCCGCCCGGTCCGGCCGTGGACCGGCGGCGCCCGCGGGATCCGCGACGCGCGGGAGCCGCCGCCCGGCACATGACCGCACTGTGCACACGTTCGAGCGCGGCACGATCGTTCAGAAACATCTACCTGTCATATTCCAGCAGCTTTCGAACTGCGCCCCCGGCGCGCGCCCCCCTCGGGGCTAGCGTCCCTGGGCCATGGGACACCTGGACCACGCGGCCTTCGGCCTGCTCACACCTGTGCTGTCGTACCTGATGGCTGTCATCGGCGCCGCCCTCGGGCTGCGCTGTACCGTGCGTGCCCTCTCCGCCACCGGCCGATCCCGGCGCAACTGGCTCATCACCGCCGCGTCCGCCATCGGCACCGGCATCTGGACGATGCACTTCGTCGCCATGCTCGGCTTCGCCGTGCGCGGCACCGACATCCGTTACAACGTGCCGCTGACCATCCTCAGCCTCGTCGTCGCCGTGCTCGTCGTCGGCGCCGGGGTGTTCTGCGTCGGCTACGGCCGCAACCGGACCGCGGCCCTGCTGATCGGCGGGCTCGCCACGGGGCTCGGCGTCGCCAGCATGCACTACCTGGGCATGGCGGCCCTGCGGCTGCACGGCACCGTGCACTACGACCCGCTCCTCGTCGCCCTGTCCGTCGCCATCGCCGTGATCGCCGCGACCGCGGCGCTCTGGGCGGCACTGAACATCAGGTCGGCGATCGCGGTGGCCTTCGCGTCGCTCGTCATGGGAGCGGCCGTCAGCAGCATGCACTACACGGGCATGCTCGCCGTCGGCGTGGACGTCGCCCCGGCCGAGGGGAGCCTGCCGGGAGCCACGGCGATGCAGTTCATCTTCCCCCTCGCCGTCGGTCTCGGCTCGTACCTCTTCGTCACCTCCGCCTTCGTCGCGCTCTCCCCGACCGCCGGCGAACACGCCGCCTACACCTCCGCCCAGCAGGCCGAGCCGATCGCCCACACCGCGACCGGCACGTCCACCGATCCGAGCACGCCCACCGCACGCACCACGCCCACCACGCCCACCACGCCCACCGCCACCGCCTAGCCGGTCCGGGCGGCGCTGCCGCGCCCAGCACGTATCCCGAACGAGGAGCCCATGCGCACATCCCGTACGACCCCGGACGGCGAGTCGCCGGTCCCGCACCCGCCACCGCACGGGCCGGCGGTCCGCGGGCGGCGGGCCCATGCCGGGCCGCCCGCGGTCGAGCACACCGGACAGGAACCACGCCCCCAGCAGCCCCCGTGGCCCGTCTCCCGCCGGACTCTGTTCCAGCGGCCCAGGACGGTCCGCGCCAAAGTCATCTCGCTGCTCATGGTGCCCGTCCTCTCGCTGCTGGCCCTGTGGGGCTTCGCCACGGTCACCACCGCACAGGACATGGCCCGACTGAGCCAGGCCCAGCGCATCGAGGACGAGGTGAGCGCACCCGTCGCCCTGGCCGTGGCCGCCCTCCAGGCCGAACGGCGCGCCGCCCTGCAACTGTTGAGCGGCCCTTCGAAGGAGCGGGCGTCCGCGCTCGGGCTCGAGGCCCGCCGTACCGACGACGCGGTGCGCCGCCTGCGGCTCGACGACGCGCACACCGTCGCCGACGGCGGTGACACACCGCAGCCCGTCGCCCGGCGCCTCGGCCGCTTCGTCTCGCTGGCCGGAGAACTGGACACCCTGCGCACCGCCGTCCTCGAAGGCAGGACCACCTGGGACAAGGCCTACAGGGCCTACACCGACACCGTCGGCGCCGCGTTCGACGTGGCCGGAGCCGTCGCGGGCATCCAGGACCACGGGCCCGGCGCCGACGCGCGCGTACTCCTCGAGTTCGCGCGGGCGGGCGAGATGCTGGCGCGCGAGGACGCCCTCGTCACCTCCGCGCACATCGGCGGAACCTTCGACGAGGACCGGCTGCGGACGTTCACCGGCACCGTCGCCGCGCGCACCGCTCTCGTCGAGGGCGCCGCCGCCGACCTGCGCGGCCCCGAACGTGCGGCCTGGCGTGAACTCACCGCACAGCCCGCGCACCGGGCACTGCGCACGGCCGAGGACCGGCTGTCGGCCGCGACCGCGGGACGCAACGCCGCCACGGCCGTCGCCGCAGGCGACTGGGACCGTGCGTACACCGCCGTCGGCGACGGTATGCGCGACATCGCCGCACAGGCGCGCCGCGGTGCGGCCGAGCGCTCCGACCCGCTGGGCGGAGGCGTCTTCACCGTCGCGGGCGCGGCGGTCCTCCTGGGACTGGTCGCCGTCGCCGCGTCGCTCGTCATCTCCGTCCGGATCGGGCGCGCCCTCGTCGTCGAACTGACCGTCCTGCGCAACAGCGCCCTGGAGATAGCACGCCGCAAACTGCCCCACGCCATGCGCCGGCTGCGCACCGGCCAGCAGATAGACATCCGGGCGGAGGCCCCGCCCGGCGCGCCGGCGGAGGACGAGATCGGACAGGTCTCGGAAGCGCTCGGCACCGTCCACCGGGCGGCCCTGAGCGCCGCCGTGGAGCGCGCCGAACTGGCCGACGGCATCTCCGGCGTCTTCGTCAACCTCGCCCGTCGCAGCCAGACTCTGGTCCACCGCCAGCTCACCCTGCTGGACGCCATGGAACGGCGCGCGGACGACCCGGGCGAACTGGGCGACCTCTTCCGGCTCGACCACCTCACCACCCGGATGCGCCGCCACGCGGAGAGCCTGATCATCCTGTCCGGCGCCGCCCCGGGGCGGGCCTGGAGCAGGCCGGTCCCCCTGACCGCCGTCGTGCGGGCGGCGGTGTCGGAGATCGAGGACTACGCGCGCGTCGAGGTGCGCCGGCTGCCGGAGACGTCCGTCACGGGCGCGGCCGTCGCCGACATCACGCATCTGATGGCGGAACTGGTCGAGAACGCTGCCCAGTTCTCCCCTCCGCACACCAAGGTGCGGGTCACCGGCGAGCCCGTGGGCAACGGCTATGTCCTCGAGATCGAGGACCGCGGGCTCGGCATGGGAAAGGACGTGCTGGCGGAGGCCAACCGCAGACTCGAGGAGTCGGAGGCCCTCGACCTCTTCGACAGCGACCGGCTCGGCCTGTTCGTCGTCAGCCGCCTCGCCGCCCGCCACAGCATCAAGGTCCATCTCCGGGCATCGCCCTACGGCGGCACCACCGCGGTTGTCCTGCTGCCCACCGATCTGCTGCAGCACGCCCTGCCGGGGGCCGACGGTGAGCGCGGCACCGCCCGCGCGGAGGCGGAGCCGTCGCGCGGCGCCCCGCACCCCGGCCTTTCCACGTCGGCCTCGACCGCGCCCACCTCATCGGCGCCTGCCGCCTCGGCTCCCGCGCCCACCCCGCCCCGGACCGCACCCACCGCACCGGTCACCGCTCGGGCCCACCGTCCCGCGATCGGGGCGCCGCCCGGACAAGGGGCCCCGCCGGGACAAGGGGCCCCGCCGGGACAAGGGGCGCCGCCCACCCTGAGGGCACTGCGACTGCGGGACACCCCCACCGGGACCGGCGACGGCGAACTCCCGCGCCGGGTGCGGCAGTCGCACCTCGTGCCGCAGCTGCGCGAGGCGCCACGACCCGAGGAGCGCCGCGGTCCGGCGGCGGCCGACGACGCCGCCGAGGAGCGCACCCCCGAACTGGTCCGCGACCGGATGACCGCGTACCGCAACGGCTGGACCAGAGGCGGCGGCAGCGCACCCGGCCCGGCCGGCCCAGGCACCGAAGGAGACCACGCATGACCGAGCACGAGACAGCCGCGGCCCACTACCGGTTCGGCGACCTCGACTGGCTGCTGGAGGATCTCGTACAGCGCGCCGGGCAGGTGCGGCACGCCGTCGTGCTGTCCAACGACGGCCTGCCGGTGGGCGCGTCCCACGCGCTGAGCCGCGAGGACGCGGAACACCTGGCCGCCGTCGCCTCCGGTTTCCACAGCCTCGCCAAGGGCGCCGGGCGGCACTTCCACGCCGGAGGAGTACGGCAGACGATGGTCGAGATGGACGACGGCTTCCTCTTCGTGGCCGCCGCCGGCGACGGCTCCTGCCTCGCCGTTCTCACCTCCGCCACGGCCGACATCGGCCTGGTCGCCTACGAGATGGCCCGCCTCGTCAAACGCGTCGGCGAACACCTGCGCACGCCGCCGCGCGTCGAAGCGACATGAGCGGCTCGGGCAGCGGAC
>NZ_JBSGZJ010000410.1:0-6360 GCF_053610925.1 Streptomyces sp. NPDC054847
CTTCCCCCTACGCCTGGCGGCGTGGGGGACCCCCACCGGACCCCCGCGCCTCAAACGCCGGCGAGGCTGAAGTTGCCCCGCCGCCGGCGGGCTGATTTCGCAGAGCGAAATCCAGCCCCCTGGGGGCACCTCGCACGGCCGCCAGGCCGTAGGGGCAGTTTGAGGGCACCCCGCGAAGCGCGGTACGCGCCCGCAGGGCGGCACGGGGTCCGGGGCTTGCCCCGCCACGCGGCGGAGCCGCACATCGATACAGCGGGAAGGCGCGGGGTGGGGAAACGCGCCGCGGCTAGAGGAGCGTGCGCAGGCGCAGCAGGTCGCGGAAGCTCGCCTCCAGGCGGACCCGCCCCGACGCCCACGCCTTCGCGAAGTTCAGCGAGCCGTCCACCATCGACACCAGGTCGTCGCCCGTCATCGCGAGGCGGATCTGGGCCTTCTCGCGTGGCGGTCCCTGTGCGGTGTCCGTCACCATGATCCGGCCGTTCGCCAGCCGGCCGGTGAACGTGACGTCCAGGTCCGTGATGTGGCAGCTGAGGGAACGGTCGAGGGCGGCGGCGGTCCGTACGTCGCCGTTCGCTGTCGCCAGGTTGTCGGAGAGTCTGTCGAGTGCGCCGCGGCACTCCTGCGTGGTGGCCATCGGCGGCGACGTTACCGCAGGGCTTCGCGGTAGCGTCTGGGCATGAGCGACTCGATGCCCGCCCCCGGTCCGCAGGAGCCCGACGGCGGCGTGCCGGCGGCGGAGGCGTACGACCCGGCGGCCCCCGCGCCGCTGGGTGTGCAGCGCGTGCCCACCGGCGACGCCGGTGTCGACGCGCTGCTGGAGCGGCTGGGCGATGTCGACCACCTCGCTGCGGACGGACACCTCGAGGTGTACGAGGATGTACACCGGGGGCTCAGGGACGCGCTGACCGCGCTCGACACCCGCCCGGGACCCCAGCCGGAACCGCACAACCACAGGAGCTGAACCGCACGTGGCAGGAGTGGCCCGCCGCCGTCTCGACGCAGAGCTGGTACGCCGGAAACTCGCGCGCTCGCGCGAGCACGCGAGCCAGCTGATCGCCGCGGGGCGGGTGACCGTCGGCCGGAACACGGCCACCAAGCCCGCCACCCAGGTGGAGACGAGTGCGGCCATCGTCGTCGCCGCCGACGACAGCGACCCCGACTACGTGTCGCGCGGCGGACACAAGCTCGCGGGCGCGCTCGCCGCCTTCGTACCGCTCGGTCTGAAGGTCGAGGGCCGCAGGGCCCTCGACGCCGGGGCGTCGACCGGCGGCTTCACCGATGTGCTGCTGCGCTCGGGCGTCCGGCACGTCGTCGCCGTCGACGTCGGTTACGGACAGCTCGCCTGGTCCCTGCAGAGCGATGAACGCGTCACCGTCAAGGACCGTACCAACGTGCGAGAAATGACGTTGGAGACGATCGACGGAGAGCCGGTGGACCTTGTGGTGGGCGATCTGTCCTTCATTCCGCTCGGGCTCGTGCTGCCCGCTCTCGCGCGGTGCAGCGCGCCCGACGCGGATCTCGTGCTCATGGTCAAGCCGCAGTTCGAGGTCGGCAAGGAACGCCTCGGCAGCGGGGGAGTGGTGCGCAGTCCCGAACTGCGGGCCGACGCCGTACGCGCCGTCGCGCGCCGGGCGGCGGAGCTCGGTCTCGGCGTGCGGGGCGTCACTGCCAGCCCTCTACCGGGACCCTCGGGCAACGTCGAATACTTTCTGTGGCTCAGGGCCGGGGCGCCCGAGCTGGATCCTGCGGACGTCGACCGCGCAGTGGCGGAGGGACCTCGTTGACCACGACATCAGGAACGACACCGGGCACCAACGGCAACACTTCGAGACGTACTGTTTTTCTGCTCGCCCACACGGGACGGCCCGCGGCGATCCGCAGCGCCGAGCTCGTCGTACAGGGTCTGCTGCGCTGCGGCATCGGCGTACGCGTACTGGCGGCGGAGGCGGTCGACCTGCCGCTGCCCGCCTCGGTCGAGACCGTCGTCGACGCGACGCCGGAGGTCCTCGACGGCTGTGAGCTGCTGATCGTCCTCGGCGGCGACGGGACGCTGCTGCGGGGCGCCGAGTTCGCCCGTGCCTCCGGGGTGCCGATGCTCGGCGTCAACCTGGGGCGGGTCGGCTTCCTCGCGGAGGCGGAGCGCGACGACCTCGACAAGGTCGTCGACCGGGTCGTGACCCGCGCCTACGAGGTCGAGGAGCGGATGACCATCGATGTGATCGTGCGTTCCAACGGCGACGTGGTGCACCGCGACTGGGCGCTGAACGAGGCGGCCGTGCAGAAGGTGTCGCCGGAGCGGATGCTCGAGGTCGTCCTGGAGATCGACGGCCGGCCGGCCACCGGGTTCGGCTGCGACGGCATCGTGTGCGCGACGCCGACCGGTTCGACGGCGTATGCCTTCTCGGCCGGCGGGCCGGTGGTCTGGCCCGAGGTGGAAGCGCTGCTGATGGTGCCGATCAGCGCGCACGCGCTGTTCGCGAAGCCTCTCGTGACGTCGCCGACGTCGGTGCTGGCGGTCGAGGTCCAGCCGCACACCCCGCACGGTGTGCTGTGGTGCGACGGGCGCCGGACCGTCGAACTGCCGCACGCGGCGCGTGTGGAGGTCCGGCGGGGTGCCGTGCCCGTGCGGCTCGCCCGGCTGCACCACGCGTCGTTCACGGACCGGCTGGTGGCGAAGTTCGCCCTGCCGGTCTCCGGCTGGCGCGGGGCGCCCCAGTAGGGCGCGTCGCGCGGGACGGCGTCCTGCGGGCGCCACGGGACCGGACCGGAGGGTGCTCGCGCCCGGGCACCCGGGCCCGGTCCCGCCTGTCCCGGCACGGACGGTGACGGGTCGCGGCGGTCGCCGTCCCGCCTTCCCGGGCTCCGGTATTGCCCGGGAGAGTGAATCGGACGCCGGGGTCCGTCGCACACCGGGGGCCGGACCTCGTATGGTCGTGTCCGTGTTGGAGGAGATGCGGATACGGTCACTCGGGGTCATCGACGACGCTGTTGTCGAGCTGTCGCCCGGATTCACAGCGGTGACCGGCGAGACGGGCGCCGGCAAGACCATGGTCGTCACCAGCCTTGGGCTGCTGCTCGGCGGGCGGGCCGATCCGGCTCTGGTGCGGATCGGTGCGAAGTCGGCCGTCGTGGAGGGCCGGATCAGGGTCTCCGCCGACGCCCCGGCCGCGCTGCGCGCGGAGGAGGCGGGCGCCGAGCTCGACGACGGCACGCTGCTGGTCAGCCGGACCGTTTCTGCCGAGGGGCGCTCACGGGCGCATCTCGGCGGGCGCTCCGTGCCGGTGGGCATGCTGTCCGAGCTCGCCGACGAGCTCGTGGCCGTGCACGGCCAGACGGACCAGCAGGGCCTGCTGCGGCCCGCCAGACAGCGTGAGGCGCTGGACAGGTACGCGGGTGACGCCGTCGCCGTCCCGCACGCCAAGTACGCGGCCGCCTACCGGCGGCTGCGCGCCGTCAGCACGGAGCTCGAGGAGCTGACCACACGGGCACGCGAGCGGGCCCAGGAGGCGGACCTGCTGCGCTTCGGCCTGAACGAGATCGCCGCCGTGGAACCCCGCGCCGGTGAGGACGTCGAACTCGCGGCGGAGGCGGAGCGGCTCGGCCACGCGGAAGCCCTCGCGTCCGCCGCCTCGGTCGCGCACGCGGGTCTCGCGGGCAACCCGGAGGACCCGGAGGTCGTCGACGCCACGACCCTGGTCGCGGGCGCGGGACGGGCGCTGGATGCCGTACGGTCCCACGATCCGGCGCTGGCGGCGCTCGCCGACCGGATCGGGGAGATCTCCATCCTCCTCGGCGACGTGGCCGGAGAGCTCGCCGGGTACGCCGACAACCTGGACGCCGACCCGCTGCGGCTTGCCGCGGTAGAGGAGCGCCGGGCGGCACTGACGCAGCTGACCCGCAAGTACGGCGAGGACATCACCGCCGTGCTCGCCTGGGCGGAGGAGGGCGCGGTCAGGCTCACCGAGCTCGACAGCGACGACGACCGCATCGGCGAGCTGACGGCCGAACGGGACGCGCTGCGCGCCGAGCTGTCCGGCCTCGCCCAGGCGTTGACCGACGCCCGCACGGAGGCCGCCGCGCGTTTCGCCGAGGCCGTGACGGAGGAACTCGCCTCGCTCGCGATGCCGCACGCGCGGGTGTCGTTCGCCGTCCGGCAGACGGAGTCCGCCGACGAGGCCTCCGGAGTCGAGGTCGGCGGCCGCTGCGTGGTGTACGGGCCCTCCGGCGTCGACGAGGTCGAACTGCTCCTGGCCCCGCACCCCGGCGCCCCGCCGCGCCCCATCGCCAAGGGCGCTTCGGGCGGTGAGCTGTCCCGGGTGATGCTCGCCGTGGAAGTGGTCTTCGCCGGGACCGATCCCGTGCCGACGTACCTCTTCGACGAGGTCGACGCGGGGGTCGGCGGCAAGGCCGCGGTCGAGATCGGGCGCCGGCTCGCCAAGCTGGCGAAGTCGGCGCAGGTGGTGGTGGTGACGCACCTGCCGCAGGTGGCGGCGTTCGCGGACCGCCAACTGCTGGTCGAGAAGACCAACGACGGCACGGTCACACGGAGCGGCGTCACCGTCCTCGAGGGCGAGGACCGGGTACGGGAGCTGTCGCGGATGCTGGCGGGCCAGGAGGACTCGGAGACGGCCCGTGCCCACGCGGAGGAGCTGCTGGCCACGGCACGCGCCGACGGTTAGGATCGCGCGCCCCCGGGGGCTTTCGCCGGGGGCGGGCGCGCCGGGTCCGTGCTTCAAGTCGGTCTCGAGGGGGTAGCCGAGGGGCACGGGCGGCGCCGGCCGGACACTCGCCCGAGGTCAGCCGCCTCGCCGGCTCACCCATGTGAGTGATCCCGGTCCGCCGGAGCCGCGTACGTACACCGGCACGACACCCGGACGGTGCCGGAACGTCCGTACGGACTGGCATCCTTGGCGGGTGACACAGCTGCGTACGGTCCAAGTGCTGGGCGGCGGCAGTGCGGGCAGCAGCGCGCACGTCAGGTCGCTGGCCGCGGGGCTGGTGGCACGGGGCGTGCGGGTGACGGTGTGCGCCCCCGCCCGCATCGACGACGTCTACGACTTCCGGGGCGCCGGCGCGCACTTCGCGCCGGTCCCGCGCCGGAGCGACCCTCAGGCCATCGGCGCACTGCGCGCGGCGTGCGCCGACGCGGACGTGGTGCATGCGCACGGGCTCCACGCCGCCGTGCGCGCCTCGCTCGCCCTCGGCGCGCAGCGCTCCCGCATCCCGCTCGTCGTCACCTGGCACACGACGGCCCAGGCCGAGGGCGCGAGGGCAGCGGTCCTGCGGCTGCTCGAACGAAGGGCCGTACGCGCGGCCGCGGTTGTCCTCGGTACCTGCTCGGAGCTGGTCGACCGGGCCCGTGCCTGCGGCGCCCGCGATGCCAGGCTCGCCCCGGTGGCGACGCCCGCCCCGCAGGTCCCGTCCGCTCCTGACGCGAAGCTCCGCGCCGAACTGGGCGTCGTGGGCCACCCGTTACTCGTCGCCGTAGGCAGCCTCGAGCGGCACCGCGGCTACGGCACGCTGCTCGACGCCGCCGGGTCCTGGAGCGCCCTGGACCCCGCGCCGCTCCTGCTGATCGCGGGGGAAGGGCCGGAGCGGGCAGCGCTCCAGCGCCGGATCACGGCCGAGGAGTTGCGGGTCCGGCTGCTGGGCCGGCACGACGACGTTCCCGCGCTGCTGGCCGCGGCGGACGTGGCGGTACTGCCCTCCCGCTGGGAGGCCCGTTCCCTGCTCGCGCAGGAGGCACTGAGGCTGGGCGTGCCGCTGGTCGCCACGGCGGTCGGCGGGGTGCCGGAACTGGTCGGGGACGCCGCCGAGTTGGTCTCTTACGGCGACCCTGTCGCCCTGTCGGCCGCCGTGACCCGCCTGCTGTCCGACCCGGCGCGCCGGGCGTGGCTCACGCAGGCGGGCCGGGCACAGGCGGGGACTTGGCCGACGGAGGACGAGACGGTCGCGCAGGTCCTCAGCGTCTACGACGAGTTGGCGCTCACCGGCTCGTAGCGTCCGAGCCCCTCCCGGTCAGCGGGTGTGGCGGCGGGCCCGTAGCGCCAGGCTGAGGGCGAGGACCGTCTCCGGGTCCTCCAGGTCGGTGCCGAGCAGTTCCCCGATCCGGGCCAGCCGGTTGTAGAGGGTCTGCCGGTTCAGGTGCAGTTCCCGCGCCGTCTCGGCCTTGCGGCCCGCGTGGGCCAGATACGTCTCCAGGGTGGGGAGCAGCGGAGGGCGTGACGTCGCGTCATGGGCCCGCAGGGGCCCGATCGCGCGGTCGACGAACGCCGCCAGGTCCGGATGCTCGCGCAGTCGCCACAGCAGCAGGTCGATGTCGAGGCGGCGAGCGTCGTACCAGGGCCGGTCGTCCAGCCC
>NZ_JBSGZJ010000411.1:0-6328 GCF_053610925.1 Streptomyces sp. NPDC054847
GCCCCCGGACCGTGCACACGGTCCGGGGGCAGCGGCGTTCGCTGACGGCAGGTCAGGATCCCTTGCGGGGAGCGGGGGGCAGCGCCGCGGGCTGGTGGACCGCGTGCCGGCCGGTCTGGTGCGAGTGCCTGCCGCCCTGCTGACCGGTGGAGTAGCCGGAGTGGCCGCTGGTGTGCCCCGTGTGGCTCGTATGGCTCCCGTAGCCGAGGAAGCCGCCGCGGACGCCGTGCAGCCCCGCCCCGAACCCCTTGAAGTCCAGATCCTCCTCCCCGCTGCGGTCACCCGGCAGCGTCTTGAACGCCCTGAGGTACTCGGAGTACAGCGCGTCGTAGATCGGCGTGGCCGAGCGGCCCGGCGAACCGTCGCGCGCGGGGCGCATGGCAGGGATCTGGCTCTGGAAGGGCTGGGGGGAGGGGTCGTATGAGTGCACGTACCTGCAACGACGCCGCAGTCCCACGGATGCGGGCTGCGGCGAGCTGCATTCTTCCGGGGGACGGTACGAGCCGTCGCCGGCGCGCGCGGACGTACGCCGGGGCAGGAGAGTGGCCCCGGCGTACGTCTGTGCCCGCCGGGCCGGTCGGCCGGCACGCTGTGGTCCCTGGCGCCGGCGGACCGGATCCGGGCGGCGTCGGGACGGCTCAGGTGCCGGCGAGCGGCATCGCCGCGGCGACCAGACGGCCGTTGGCCGCCGCCTTCTCCAGCGCGTCCCGCAGCAGGTCCTCCCGGGGCTGCTGGCCGATCGAGCCGACCGGGGCGGCGTAGACGAGGACCGTGTTCGTCTTGTTGGCGGCCGTCCGCCAGCCCTCGGTGACCTGGAGCGGCTGGTGCGCCTGCCACCAGGCGACGGGGCTGCCACCGCCGGTACCGGGCTGGAGCACGGCGTGCAGCTGCCCCATGGCGATCAGGACCGACCAGCCGGGCAGCTGGGACGGGCGCCGGTTCACGTCCCCGACGGGCAGGAAACCCTGCTCGATCAGGAGCGGCAGGAAGTCGTCGCCGCCGTGGCCCGTGGTGCCGGGGCGGGCGATCGGCGCGGTCGGCTCCACGACGAGGGCGGGGTGCACGTCCCCGTCGAGGAGGATGAGGCCGCTGGTGACACCGAGCACCGCCTGCTGCGGAGCCGCGCCCGGGATCTGCGGCTCCTCGCCGGTGATGGAGCGGACGGCGCCCTGGAGCTGGTCCTCCGCGACCTGCACCACCTGTGAGGGGATGCAGGTGGCGTGGGCGAAGGCGAGCACGGCCGTCTCGTCGCCCACGAACAGCACGGTGCTGGTCCGCTCCTGGTCGGAATCGCCCGGGGTGCGGCAGGAGGTGCAGTCGTAGCTGCCCGGGGCGTTCAGGCCGGCGAGCAGCCGGTCGGCTTCTTCGTCGCCGATCTCGGCGCGTACGTCCTCGCTGACGTCGAGCATGCGCGGCACGGGTGGCTCCTCGGACTTGATCAGGTGTGCCGGGCGGGTCCCGGCACGAAGGTTCAACGTGCGACCAGTCGCGGGGGTCACGCGTGAAACGGCAACGAATCGAACCGCGCCGTGTCACGTCGGCCCACAGGCCCCCGCGGTCACGGCAGGCCGGGAGCGGCTGACGGGCCGGGTCCGGCCGGGGCGAGTTCGCCGGGCTCACCGCTGAACACGACGGAGCCGCGGCGCAGTTGGTGCACGACCACCGGGGCTCCGGGCCCCCGCGTCAGGGTCTGCGGGAGCCGCTGCTCGGCGACGACGACCGCGGCGTCGAGCCCGCGCAGCAGCCGGTGGTACGGCGAGCATCCTTGCACTGTGCCCCGAACCGTCGGACGCTGGAAGCCGAGATACGGGTGGTGAGCGACATGTTCAGCCCAAGGAACTCCCGACCCGCGGCCTGGGCCGCCGCAGCGGTTCTGGTCCTCGGACCACTCGCCGCCGCTTGCGGGGACGACGGTGACGGAAGCTCCCAGCCGGCGACGTCGCCCCCGACGACAGCAGCCACTCCAGAGAGCCCTACTGACGGTGCGGAACCCGCCGATCCGGCGGCGGCCGAGGAGCAGATCAAGAAGAACTGGACGGACTTCTTCGACCCGTCCGTGCCGACGGACGAGAAGGTGAAGCTCCTCGAGAACGGCGAGGCGCTGCGTCCTGTCCTCACGGCCTTCGGCAACGACAAGAACGCCGCCCGGGTGACCGCGGAGGTGACCGGCGTCCAGTTCACCTCGCCCACGCGGGCGACCGTGACCTACAACCTCATGGTCGACGGCAACACGGCCCTGCCGGACGCCAAGGGCACGGCCGTCCTCGAGGGCGACACCTGGAAGGTGTCCCAGAAGGCGCTGTGCGCCCTGGTGGAGCTCAGCCCGAATGCCGGCGCTGTTCCGGGCTGCTGAGGCCACCGCGCGCGGACTTCTGCTTCCCGTCTCCTTCCGGCCCTCGACGAGCCGCCCGCCTCGCGACGGGCCTGCCTGTCCGTCGTGCGCCGCCAGTGCGGCCGGGGCTGGGTCACACAGAGTGGCGACAGGGACCGGAACTGCTACGACGTACCGCAGATCCCGTACCGCCCCCGATGGGCGGTTAAAGTCTTGGGTCAGACCTCCTGACCAGGAGGGCATTCGCGCGACCAGGGGGGACGCGGGAGCGCCATGCGCATCTCATTTCTGCTCCACAACGCCTACGGCATCGGCGGGACGATCCGTACGACGTTCAACCTCGCCTGCGCGCTCGCGGAACGGCACGACGTGGAGATCGTCTCCGTCTTCCGCCACCGCGACCAGCCGTCCATGGGCGCCCCTGCCGGTGTGACCATGAAGCACCTGGTCGACCTGCGGAAGAAGAGCCCCGGCTACGACGGGGACGACCCGCTCGCCCGGCTCCCCGCGAAGGTCTTTCCCCGCGGCGACGGCCGGCATCGGCAGTACAGCCGCCTCACCGATATCCGGATCGCCGCCCACCTGGCCACGCTCGACGCGGACGTCGTCGTCGGCACCAGGCCCGGCCTCAACGTCCACATCGCCCGCCAGGCCCGCCGCGGCGTCGTGCGCGTCGGCCAGGAGCATCTGACGCTCGACAGCCACGGATACCGCCTGCGCCGTGAGATCGGCCACCGCTACGCCCTGCTCGACGCCGTCACCACCGTCACGGAGGCAGATGCCCGTGCCTACCGGGAGCGGCTCAAACTGCCGGGAGTACGCATCGAGGCCGTGCCCAACAGCGTGCCCGCCCCGGGCGTCGCCCCCGCCGACTGCACCGCCAAGTGGGTCGTCGCGGCCGGGCGCCTCACCCGGGTCAAACGCTACGACCTGCTGATCAAGGCCTTCTCCAAGGTGGTCGCGGCCCGCCCCGACTGGCGGCTGCGGATCTACGGCAGCGGTGACGCGACCGGTAACGAGAAGCAGGCGCTGCGCGACCTCATCGAGGAACGCGGCCTCCACAACCACGTCTTGCTCATGGGCCCCGCCAGCCCGCTGGAGCCTGAGTGGGTCAAGGGCTCGGTCGCCGCCGTGACCTCCAGCCTGGAGTCGTTCGGCATGACGATCGTCGAGGCGATGCGCTGCGGCCTGCCCGTCGTCTCCACCGACTGTCCGAACGGACCCCGCGAGATCATCGACGACGGCGCCGACGGCCTGCTGGTCCCGGTCGGTGACGTGGACGCGATCGCCGACGCGCTGCTCCGCCTGATCGGCGACGACGAACTGCGCCGGAGCGCGGGCCGCGCCGCGCTGGTGTCCTCCGCACGGTTCGACCCCGCGCCGATCGCGGAGCGCCACGAGGCGCTGTTCACCGAGCTCGTCGCCCATGGTGAGGGGGGACGCTCGCGCAGCGCGCTGCGCGAGGCGCTGCACCGGGCGCGGAGCTCGCTGTACGACGGGGTCTACGCACTGCGTTACGTTGCCGCGGACCTGATCCGCAGGGGGAGGAAGAGCGGATGAGCACCCCGACGGCCGAGGAGCACCCGGCGCCGCGCGCCGACTGCCTCGCCGCGAGCGACGGTGGCATCACCTTCGACGTCTCCGGGCAGGCGGCCTCCGGCGCGGTCCTCGTCCTGAGACGGCGCGGCGGCAAGGGCCCGGCGGACGAGCTGCGGCTGCCGCTGAAACCTGAGGGCGACCGCGCCGCCGCACGGGCCGTGCTGCCCGCCACGGCGGAGCTCGCCGAGGGCCGCTGGGACGCGTACACGGAGACGGGCCGGGCCGTCCTGCCCGGCATCCGCGACCTGCGGGTCCTCGTGGACCGGGCCCCGGCGTCCGGCCCGGTCGCCGTACACCTCCCGTACCCGACCGCCGACGGCCGGCTCGCGGTGCGCTGCTGGCGGCGGGCACCGCACGCGGAGGCCGGCGAGCTCGCCTTCGCAGCCGAGCAGGGTGCCATGTCCGTGACAGGCGTGCTGTACGGGGCGGAGCTGGGCGAGGGCGCGAGGGCGCAGGCCCGGCTCCGGGCGGGGGAGCGGATGCACGAGGTGCCCGTCACCGGCGAGGGCCGTGCGTTCGGTTTCACGCTGCCGTACGGGCCGCTGGCCGCGGGCGCCGAGGACGCCGGCGCCGGCAAGGAACGGCTGTGGGAGCTGTGGCTGCGGCCGGCCGCGGGAGCTGCCCCGATGCGGATCTCCCGCATCCTGGACGACGTCTGGGACAAGAAGTCGATCTTCATCTATCCGAAGCAGCGCATCGCCGGGTACACCGTCACCCCCTGCTACACCGGCGACAACGACCTCTGCGTCCGCGTCACCCCGGCCGGCTGAGCGCCCGCACCGGCCCCGAGGAGTTCATCATCGCGGACAGAAGCTGTCCGCGATGCCTGGCAGACTCGTTCGCATGTTGGAGACCTCGGCACGACTGCTGCGCCTGCTGTCCCTGCTCCAGGCCCATCGCGAATGGTCCGGCGCCGACCTGGCCGACCGGCTCGGTGTCACGCCCCGGACGGTCCGCAGGGACGTGGACCGGCTGCGCGAGCTCGGCTATCCGGTCAACGCCAGCCCGGGCACCGGCGGCGGCTACCAGCTCGGCGCGGGCGCCGAACTGCCGCCGCTCCTGCTCGACGACGAGGAGGCCGTCGCCGTCGCCGTCGGCCTGCGCACGGCGGCGGGCCAGGGCATCGAGGGCATCGGCGAGACCTCGGTACGGGCGCTCGCCAAGCTGGAGCAGGTGCTGCCGAACCGTCTGCGCCGGCGGGTGAGCGCGCTCAACGCCTTCACCGTTCCCATGCTGCGCGGACAGCAGCGTTCCACCGTCGACCCCGGTGTGCTCACCGAGCTGGCCAACGCCTGCCGGGACAGCGAGCGGCTGCGCTTCGAGTACCGCGACCACGGCGGCGCCGCCACCCGCCGCACCGTCGAGCCGCACCGCCTGGTGTGCACGGAGCGCCGCTGGTACCTCGTCGCCTGGGACGTGGAGCGGGGCGACTGGCGTACGTTCCGGGCCGACCGGATCGTCCCCAGGCCGCCGCACGGTCCCCGCTTCGCCCCGCGCACGCCCCCGGCCGACGACCTCGCGGCCTACGTCTCCAAAGGCGTCTCCATCGGCGCGTACGCCGCCCACGCGGTCGTCCTGCTGCACACGTCCGCCGAGCAGGCGGCCGGGATCATCGGCCCGTCCGACGGGGTGCTGGAGGCGGTGGACGACAGCCGCTGCCTGCTGCGGACCGGGGCCGCGAGCCTGGATGTGATGGTGGTCCACCTGATGCTCCTGGGCGTCGACTTCGAGGTGGTCGAGCCGCCGGAACTGACCGGGCACATCCGGGCGATCCGTGACCGGCTCTCGCGGGCCCTTGATACGGAAGGGCCGGCGAGCCTGGAGGATTCTGTAAAGGAAATGTGAATTCCTCGCGTTGGGAATTGTCCTGCCGACCGGAATTCGCCGGAATCCCATGAGTCGATGGAAAGCAATTGGCCATGATCCACAGGTGCGTGCCGAATGACACATGAACGCACCCGAAACGCCCGTTCGGGTGAACCGGTTCGAAGCGATCATGTGTCGTGAAGCTGTGACAGAAGCGTGACCCCCGAGGGATCTGGGGCTGCTGGGGTCATGGCCGTCCCGGCTTCCGTCACCGTCCGCTGCCGCCTACGGTGGTGAGCATGGCACCCATACCGACTCCTCCCGCACAGCCCGACGACAGCCCCGAGTCGTACGTCGGCCTCGACGCGGCGGCAGCCGAGCAGCAGGCCCGCGAGCGGGGCTGGTCGACCGTCAGAGCGCTGCCGCCCGGTTCGATCATCACCATGGAGTACGTGGCGGGCCGGCTGAACTTCGAGGTGAAGGACGGCTCGGTGATCCGCTGCTGGAAGGGCTGACCAGGCCCGTCCCCCCCGCAGGCCACGGGCTGAGCGGCCGGACACGGAACATGCGTGGGCCCCGGTACTCGACGAG
>NZ_JBSGZJ010000412.1:0-6325 GCF_053610925.1 Streptomyces sp. NPDC054847
GCTTCCAGCGGCGCCCGCGCATCGCTCACTTCGCGGCCGGCGGCGCGCTCTTCTTGGGGGCCGGCTTGCGCACGGCGGTCTTGCGCGAGGCCGGCTTGGCCTCGGCGCTCTGCGGCTCCACGGCGGCGGCCGCGGGCTTCGGCCCGGCGTCGCTCTGCTTGCTCTTCGCCGGCTCGGGCTCAACGGCGACGGCGATCTCGGTGATCTCCTCCGCCGCTTCGCCACGCCACGCCCGCACGGTCTGCTCGCCGTGCTCGGCGACCTTCTCGTACGTCTCACGGGCCTTGACCGCGTACTCGGCGGCGACGCCGACACTGCGCAGCGCGATGTCCTGGGCGCTCTCGCCCAGCTTCTTCAGGTCGGTGTCGAAGTTCCCGATCACCTCGGCGACCTTCGCCTGCACGGTGGCCTGCGCCTCCTTGGCCTGCGCGGTCACCTTCTCCTGCACGGCCTTGGGGTCGGTGTTGCGCACGGCGTCGATACGGCCCGGCGCCTCGGCGGCCAGCTGCTCGATCAGCGCGGGCACCTTCCTGGCCTGCTGGACGGCGAGGTCGGCGGTGCCGGCGGCGAAGTAGAGGGGAGTCGGGTCGGTGAGGGTCTTGCGCAGGTCATCGGTGATGGCCATGACTGTGGTCCTCCCGGAACGCAGATCAGTTCGTCTTCGGTTCGGCATCGCCCGTGCCGGCCGTGCGGGGGCCGTCAGCGGCGGTGTCCTCGTGGGCTTCCGAGGCAGCGGCGATCTCGAGCCCGTTCTCCTTGCGGAAGGACTCGTAGATCTGGAGAAGCACCTGCTTCTGCCGCTCGTTGATGGACGGGTCGGCCAGGATGACGGCGCGCGTCTCCAACTCGTCCCGCTCCTGCTCGTCCAGGATCCCGGCCCGCACGTACAGCGTCTCGGCCGAGATCCGCAGGGCCTTGGCGACCTGCTGAAGGACCTCGGCGCTCGGCTTGCGCAGCCCGCGCTCGATCTGGCTCAGATACGGATTGGACACGCCGGCGGCGTCGGCGAGCTGCCGCAGGGACAGCTGCGCGTTGCGCCGCTGTTCGCGGAGGTACTCACCGAGATTGCCGACGTTGAGCGATGCCATGTACCGATGGTGCCGCACCATTGCTAACTATTGCAAGCAACTGCTTGCAATAGTGTCGCAAGCAACACCCGGACGGACCAACCGCCGGTCCCGCCGCGTCCGCTTCTCCGGCGCGGCACCGGGGCTGACGGAAAGTCACTGGCTTCCCGCTCCGTCCGCGGCGAGACTTCCGGCGTGACGCTTCACGAGAACGAGATCCCCGTCGACGAGATGCTGGTCCGGTCGCTGCTGAAGGCGCAGCGACCGGAGTGGGCCGGCCTGCCGCTGTCGCCGGCGGGCGCGGGCACGGAGAACACCATGTACCGGCTGGGCGACGACCTGCTCGTGCGCCTTCCCCGGACCACCGACAAGGGAGCTTCCCTGCGGAAGGAGCAGGAGTGGCTTCCCCGCCTGGCGCCCCTCCTGTCCTGTCCGGTGCCCGAGCCCGTCCACGCCGGGACACCCACCGACGCCTTCCCCCCGGTCTGGTCGGTCTACCGCTGGATCGACGGGGACCAGGCCGGCCCGGACACCGTCGGGGACTGGTCCGCCTTCGGGGCCGACCTGGCGGCGGTGGTCGGCGAGCTCCACGGCATCGACCTCATGGGAGCGACGCGCGCTGACGGCCTCAGCTGGTACCGCGGGGGTGGGCTGGGACCGTGCGACGAGTGGATCGGCCGAAGTCTCGACGACTGCCGGACCACCGTGGGCTCCGAACTCGACGTCGACGCTCTGGAACAGCTGTGGCGGGAAGCGCTCGCGCTGCCCGAGCCGTCCGCACCTCATGTGTGGCTCCACGGCGACCTCAAGCCGACCAACCTCCTGGTCCGGGAAGGAAAGCTCCACGCGGTCATAGATTTCGGGGCACTGTCGGTCGGCTTTCCCGACGCCGAGCACTCCACCGTATGGGACCTGCCGCCCCAGGCCCGGCAGGCCTACTGGAACGCGTTGAGCCTCGACGACGTGACCTGGGCCCGCGCCCGCGCCTGGGCGATCGCGGTGGGCGTCAGCGGGATCTCCTACTACTGGCACACCTATCCCGCCTTCGTCGCCGAATGCCGGGCACGGCTTCAGGCGATCCTCGCCGACGCCGGGACGCGATGAGCGGATTCGCCGGCTCGGGAAGCACGGCGGCGCGTCGAGTGGCGCACGCGGTCCAGCAGACGCTGAGGACAGTGCGCCGCTGAGCTCGCCGTCCCCGCAACTGCCGTTCGAGCTGGGCGACATCGAGCCCGCCGGTGCCGTCCGGCCGTAGGGTTCCCTCCATGGGCGGGGACACGGATCACGGGCACGGCCAGGAGCACGGTGAGGACTGGGCGGCGACGCGCGCCTGGGTGCGCGGGCAACTCGGGGACGGGGAACGGCTCGAGGGCGCCGAGCGGCTTCTCGGCGGATGGACGTCAACGATGCGACGCCTGCGCGTCACCGGGCCCGCGGGGGCGGAACGCACGCTGGTGCTCCGGTCGTTCGTCGAACCGTTCTACCTCCGGCACGCGGCGGGACTCCTCACCCGCGAGGCCCGCATGCTGCGCCTGCTCGCCCCGGTCGGCGCGGTGCCGGTGGCCGAGCTCCTGGCCGTCGACCCGGACGCCGAGCACTGCGACCATCCCTCGCTCCTGATGAGCCTGCTCCCCGGGCGCGTCCGGCTGGAGGAGGACCGCGCCGGCCGCCGGGCCGCCCTGCTCGCGGAGCAGTTGGTACGCATCCACCGGCTGGCCGTGCCCGAAGGGGAGCGGCCACCCGCCTACCAGGCGTGGACCGCTCCCGAACGCGTCCGGCTGCCCGGGACGACGGACCGGCCCGACGTGTGGCGGCGCGCGGTCGACGTCATACGCCGGGACCCGCCCGCCCACCGGGCCTGCTTCCTCCACCGCGACTTCCATCCCGGGAACGTGCTCTTCACCGGGGAGGCGGAGGACCTGCGCGTCAGCGGTGTCGTCGACTGGGTGGAGACCTCCTGGGGCCCGGCCGACCTGGACGTCGCCCACTGCTCCACGACGCTCGCCCTGCTGCACGGGCCCGACGAGGGCCTGCGCTTCGCGGACCGCTACGCCGCCGCCGGCGGGCGGCTCGCCGAGGATCCGGCCGACCACCTCTACTGGCGGATGCTCGACGCGCTGGCCTTCGCGCCGGACGCCGAGAAGGTCGCCGTCCCGTGGCGGGAGCTCGGCCGCACCGACCTGACGGCGCGGCGGGTCGCGCGGCGTCTGGAGGACTACCTCGAAGCGCTGCTGCGCCGCTACGGCTGAGGCTCCCGCCCGGCCCCGTCCAGCAGTGCCATCTCGTCGTCCGAGAGCCGCAGGGAGCCGGCGGCCACGTTGTCGGCCAGGTGGTCCGGGTTGCCGGTCCCCGGGATCGCGAGCACGTGCGGGCCGCGCTGCAGCGTCCAGGCGATCCTGACCTGCGCCGGGGTCGCGCCGTGCGACCGGGCGACGGCGCGGACCTCCTCGCTGTCGGAGCCGCTCGCGCCGGCCTCCCGGCCGTCGCCCGCGATCGCGAAGAACGGCACGAACGCCACGCCCTGTTCGCCGCAGGAGTCCAGGAACGCGTTGTGCTCCGGCGACGCGCCCACCCCGTACGGGTTCTGCACACACACGACCGGCGCGATGGCGCGGGCCTCCTCGAGGTGGTGCGGCCTGACGTTGGAGATGCCGAGATGGCGGATCAGGCCGGCGTCCCGCAGTCCGGCGAGGACTTCGAAGTGGGCCGCCAGCGAGCCGGTTTCACCGCTCCGCGGGACACGGAGGTTCACCACGTCCAAGTGGTCGCGGCCGAGCTGCCGCAGGTTCTCCTCGACCTGTCCCCGCAACTGCTCCGGCGAGGCCCACCACCAGTTCCCGGACGGGTCGCGGCCCGGCCACACCTTGGTGGTGATCACGAGGTCGGACGGGTACGGGTACAGGGCCCGGTTGATCAGCTCGTTGGCGGACCGGGTGGCCGAGAAGTAGAACGCGGCGGTGTCGATGTGGTTCACGCCGAGCTCCACGGCCCGCCGCAGCACCGCGACCGCCCTATCCCTGTCCAGGGGAGCGCCGTCCGCGTCCGCCGTCAGCCTCATCGCGCCGAACCCGAGCCGGTTGACCGTCAGGTCACCCAACTGCCAACTCCCCGCGGCGGAGGCGGTGATCGTCTCTGTGGTCATCCCGGAAGTCTGACACGCGCGCCGGCGGCCCGGCGCGGGAACGGGCGGCGGACGCGGCAGCGCAGCGGCCGGCGGAAGCCTCTCGCCCCGGGATTCACCCCAGGCCGGACCTGAGCTGCGCGAAGGCGTGATCGGCCGCCGCCACGGCGTCCGGCGCGACGTCGTCGGCCCGTTCCCCCGCCTCGATCCGCCGCCAGTTCTCCTCCGCGATGATGCGCAGCACGGCGACGATCTGGCCCGCCGCCAGCCGGGCGCCGATGCCCTGCGCACCCGCGGCGCACAGCGCCTCCGCGAGCGCCCGTTCCGACCTGACCTGGTAGGCGTGGAGCCGCGCCACCAGGCTCGGCGTCCCGTACAGCAGCCGGTGGAAGGCGAGCACGCCCTCCTCGTCGTTCAGCCCGGTGAGCGGGTCGCGACGCGCCAGGCCGTCGAGGACGTGGCGGTGCAGCGACTCGAGCGGCGGGACACCGGCCGGCCGGGCGGCGACCACACGCGCGGCCTCGTCCTCGTGCTCGGCGAACCGGTGCAGCGCCAGGTCCTCCTTCATGGGGAAGTACCGGAACAGCGTCGGCTTCGAGACGTCCGCCGCGGCCGCCACCTCGGCGACGGAGACCGCGTCGAAGCCCCGCTCGAGGAAGAGCGCGACGGCTGCGTCGGAGATCGCCCGGTAGGTGAGGCGCTTCTTGCGCTCGCGCAGCCCCGCTCCGCCGCCCGCGCCGCTCACGTCTCCGGTCCTCCCTCGCACGGCGCCCCGCCCGCGAGGCGCTTCTCGACCAGGACGCCCACCCCGTCCAGCAGTCGCTCGAGACCGAAGACGAACTCGAAGTCCTGGCTGTCCGGTTCGTACATCACCCGCGACTCCAGCAGGCGGGCGAGCGCCGGATAACGCTCCGCGTCGGCGAAGCGCTCCAGCGTGTCGGCGTAGCGGCGCATGACCACGTCGGGGGACTCTCCGCTCGCCGCGATCGCCGCTCCGAGGTCGGCCATGAGCAGTGCCTCGTTGCGCACGAAACCGCCGACCAGCAGGACCACCGAGATCTTCTCGCCCTCGTCCAGACCGGTGTCCGCCAGGGCGGCGAGGCCGCGGTCCCACCAGGCGACCGAGTTGGGGGTGGCGGGCGGGCCGGAAATGGGGATGCGCAGCATCCACGGACTGCGGTGGAAGACCTCGCGCTGCGCCCACGCCCAGGCCGCCAGCGCCTCACGCCAGCCGGTCCCGGGGGCCGGGGGTTCGGGCGGCAGGCCGACGGCCTCCTCCAGCATCAGGATGTAGAGCTCGTCCTTCGCGGCGACGTACCGGTACAGCGACATCGTGGAGACGCCGAGCTCCTTGGCGACCCTCCCCATGGAGACCGCCGGGAGCCCTTCGGCGGACGCCACGGCGACGGCGGCCGCGACGATCCGCTCGATGCCGATCCCCGGCTTGGGGCCTTTCCCGGGGCGTTTGCGCAGGCCCCACGCCGCCTCGATGCTCGCGGGCAGCCCGGTCTCCGTCCTCGCACCGTCCGGGGCGCGCCCGCGTCCACTGCCCGCCATCGACTCCGCCGCCTTCTGCTCGCCCGCTGCCGCAGCCCTCTCACGCTTGACGCCCATCCTAGTAATGCGTAACCCTTACACAGTAACGCGTATGCCATACGCAGAAAGGGGCTCGCCATGATGAGCACCGCACGACCGACGGCCACCCGACGGCCGCCGCACGCCACGCCCGCCTCAGGGCCGGCGATCGAGGCGCACGGCCTGCGCAAGGCCTACGGGAAGGTGACCGTGCTCGACGGCGTCGACCTCCGGGTCGAAACGGGCAGCGTCTTCTCGCTGCTCGGGCCGAACGGGGCGGGCAAGACGACGACCGTGCGGATCCTCGCCACACTCACCGCCGCCGACGCGGGACGTGCCCGTGTGGCGGGACACGACGTGACGGCCGACCGACGCCGGGTACGCCGGGCGATCAGCCTCACCGGCCAGTTCGCGGCGGTCGACGAGAAGCAGACCGGCGAGGAGAACCTCCGCATGATGGCCCGCCTCAGCGGCCTGTCCCGCGCGGCGTCACGCCGCCGCGCGGCCGAGCTGCTGGAACGCTTCGACCTCGCCGCCGCCGGGCGCCGCCTCGCCATGACGT
>NZ_JBSGZJ010000413.1:0-6309 GCF_053610925.1 Streptomyces sp. NPDC054847
CCGTACTTCCCGCGCCGGAGGGCGACCTGCACCTGGCGACGGGCACGGCGGCCTAGCACGGGCCGGGAGTCCGGCGGGCGGGATCGGGGTCAGGTCGGCCGGATCCGGCGAAAAGGGCATGGTTCCGGCCAACCCTCCACGAGCTGGGGGACCGCAGACAACCGACAGGGCCGTCCTTGGACTCTCACAGGCGGGACACAGCTTCGCGACGGGGGGCCGCGTCGTTCCGACGAGCGCGGCCGGTTGTGCGAGCGGGCTGTTGATCCATGTCCCGTCAGGCACTCGGATATGAGGATTGATGACCAGATCCCACCATGCCCGCCTGTGGCGCCCCGCGATCGCCGCGGGCGCGGCGATCGCCGTCACCGCCGGCGTCGTCGCGGCAGCACCCGACGCCCGGAAGGCACAGAGCAAGCCGAAGTTCAGTCTGATCGCCGCCTCCACATCGGTGACCCTCGACTCCTGGAAGGAAGATCCCGGCGTCTACCTCGACCTCGGGACGTACCTCACCGCCGAGGACGGCCCCCTCGAGCTCAAGGTGACCCGTAAGTCCTACAAGGACCCGGTCGTCGCCACGCAGATCATCCGGCAGGGGAACAAGGCGCCCAGGACCAAGACCCTGCCCGCGGGACTCGTGAAGGACTTCTCCGGGCTTCCCGGCTTCGTCCGGATCACGGTCACCGACGCGGCCGGCAAGACCGTGGTGACCAAGGACGAGGCGTTCTGCCCGAACAACGCCTCCGGCCGCGTCCGTCCCGACGCCCCGGCGAAGTCGAAGTATCCGCAGAGCTGTCCCACGAATCCCTTCACGCTCGGCTCTGTGTGGGGGGTGGAGAACGGCTGGGCGTCCAACACGTACTCCGGCTTCTACTCGGCCCCGGTCGCCCTGCCGGCCGGCAAGTACACCGCGAAGGTGTCCGTGGCGAAGCGCTACCGGGACCTGTTCGGCATCGCGGACAAGCCGCAGACGATCAGCGTGACCGTACGGGAACGCAGCTGGGAGGAGGGCACGCGCGCCTCCGCGGCCAAGGAGCACGCGGGCCACGCGGCCGGCCACTCGGGCCACAACGCCATGCGTCCTGAGGCGCCCGCGGCCCCCACGAGCGGCGCGGGGCCGTCGTACAACGTGGGCCACGGGCCCTACCCGCCCGCTCCTCCGGCCGTGCCGTGGGCCCTCAAGAAGGCCGCCCTCAAGGCCGCGCAGGCCGGTGACGGGACCGGGCGGACCGACGGCTCCAGGAAGGCCCCCGCGCTGACGCCCAACGCCAACCGGCCGACCGGCAAGGCGTCCGTGCCCAACGTGCCGAAGCCCGACCTGCGGTCGCTGCCGGCCTACGGCATCCAGATCAGCGACGGCGGGGACGACGTCCCCGGCAAGGACTACCTGGCGTTCAGCGCCAACGTGTGGAACGCGGGCCCCGCGCAACTGGTGGTGGACGGCTTCCGCTCCCCCGGCAAGAAGCTGATGGACGCCTATCAGTACTTCTACGACGCCGCCGGCAAGCAGGTCGGCTACGCCCCGACCGGCACCATGGAATGGGACCCGCGGCCCGGACACGAGCACTGGCACTTCACCGACTTCGCCAGCTACCGGCTGCTCAAGGCCGACCAGAAGGAAGCGGTGCGCAGCGGCAAGGAGGCCTTCTGCCTGGCCAACACCGACGCCGTCGACTACACGGTGAAGAACGCCAACTGGCACCCGGAGAACACCGACCTGTCCACCGCGTGCGGCCAGGAGAACTCCATCTCCGTCCGTGAGGTGCTGGACGTCGGCTCCGGCGACACGTACACCCAGGATCTGCCCGGCCAGTCCTTCGACATCACCGACCTTCCCAACGGCACCTACTACATCCAGGTGCTGGCCAACCCCGAGAAGCGGCTCCAGGAGACCGACCTCAACAACAACAGCGCGCTCCGCAAGGTCGTGCTGGGCGGCAAGCCGGGCGCCCGCACGGTGAAGGTGCCTGCGCACGACCTGGTCGACGCCAACTGACCTCCGTCCGACAGCAGGGCCGGAAAGTTCCGGCCGACGCCGGCCCCGGGCCACGCTCCCGGGGCCGGCGTCGCACATCTGTCCGCGCTCACGGGCCGCTCTGCCCCGCCCGCGAAAAAAATCCGCCGCGTCGTGTCGAGAACGCCCCGACGTCTCCGACGTCTCCTGTGAGAGTTGCCCGGAGGGGCGACCGACCGGCCACAAGGAGCGAGTCATGAAGTACCTGGTGATGATTCAGGGCACGCAGGCGGACTACGAGGCGATGAGCGGCAACGGCTCCGAGCACGCCCCGGCCTGGAACGAGAAGGACATGCAGGCGATGTTCTCGTTCATGCAGAGCGTCAACGACGACCTCGCCGAGTCCGGCGAGCTCGTCGACGGGCAGGGCCTGGCCGCGCCGGCGCAGGCCCGGCACGTCCTGTCCGGCAAGGACGGGCGGCCGGTGGTGACGGACGGGCCGTACGGCGAGACGAAGGAGGTGCTCGCCGGGTACTGGGTCCTGGAGTGCGAGAGCCTGGACCGCGTGACGGAGATCGCGTCCCGCATCACCCAGTGCCCGGTCCCCGAAGGCAGCACCGAATACCCCGTGGTGATCCGGCAGATCATGGACGGCGGAGGCGATGTCTGCTGATCCCCGCCGGGTCGAGGACCTGCTGCGCCTGCACGCGCCGCAGGTCCTCGGCGCGCTGGTGCGCCGGTACGGCCACTTCGACCTGGCCGAGGACGCCGTTCAGGAAGCGCTGCTGGCGGCGGCGCAGCAGTGGCCGGACGGCGGCGTACCGGACAATCCGCGCGGCTGGCTGATCAGGGTCGCCGCCCGCCGCCTGACGGACCTCCTGCGCAGCGAGGAGGCCAGGCGCCGCCGAGAGGAGACTGCCGGCCGGCTCGCCCCGCGGGACGCCTTCACCGGGCCACCGCCCGGTGAGGCACGCGCACCGTCCGAGGACGACACGCTCACCCTGCTCTTCCTGTGCTGCCATCCCGAGCTCAGCCCGCCCGCGCAGATCGCCCTGACCCTGCGGGCCGTCGGCGGTCTGACGACCGCCGAGATCGCCCGGGCCCACCTGGTGCCGGAGGCCACCATGGCGCAGCGGATCAGCCGGGCGAAGCAGCGGATACGAGGTCTGCCGTTCCGGCAGCCGGGACCGGGGGACCGGGACGCCCGGCTCGCCGCCGTTCTTCAGGTGCTCTACCTGATCTTCAACGAGGGCTACACGGCGACCTCCGGCCGTGATCTGCACCGCGGCGACCTGGCGGCGGAGGCGATCCGCCTCGTCCGCGCCGTGCGACGCCTGCTGCCGGCGGACGGTGCGGTGACCGGGCTGCTGGCGCTGATGCTGCTCACCGACGCCCGCAGCGCCGCCCGCACCGGCCCGCACGGAGAGCTGATCCCGCTCGACGAGCAGGACCGCACGCGCTGGGACCGCGCGGCGATCGCCGAGGGCACCCGACTGGTGGAGGAGGCGCTGGCACAGGGCCCGGCGGGCCCGTACCAACTGCAGGCGGCGATCGCCGCGTTGCACGACGAGGCTCCGAGCGCCGACGAGACCGACTGGCCGCAGATCCTCGCCCTGTACGACCTTCTCGTCGCCCGCACTCCCGAACCGATGGCTGAGCTCGGGCGGGCGGTGGCGACGGCGATGGTGCACGGACCACGGGCCGGTCTGGCCGAAGTGGCCCGCCTGGAGGACAGGCTGAGCGGCAACCACCGGCTCGAGTCCGTAAGGGCGCACCTGCTGGAGAAGGCCGGCGACGTCGACGCGGCGCGTGCCGCCTACCGCTCTGCGGCCGCCCTGACGCTGAGCATCCCGGAGGCCCGCTATCTCCGGGCCAGGGCCGCCCGGCTCAGCCCGTGACACCCGCGCGCCTCCGCCGGCACAGCCCCGGCGCCGCCCGGCGCTTCGCTGGCGGCGCACCGGCCGCCGGGTGATCATCAGGGCATGGACGCCACGATTCACCTCGCCCAGCAACCGGAGGCCGACGAGCTCCTCGGCCGCAGCCCGCTCGCCGCCCTGATCGGGATGCTCCTCGACCAGCAGATCCCCATGGAGTGGGCGTTCACCGGCCCGTACACGGTGGCGCAGCGCCTGGGCACCGACGATCTCGACGCCGCCGAGATCGCCGCCTACGACCCGGACGCCTTCACCGAACTGCTGCGGGAGAAGCCGGCGGTCCACCGCTACCCGGCGTCCATGGCCAAACGGGTTCAGGAGCTGTGCCGGTTCCTCGTCGACGAGTACGGCGGCGACGCGAGCGCCGTCTGGACGAACGCGGCCGACGGTGCGGACCTGCTGGCGAGGCTGAAGGCGCTGCCCGGCTTCGGCGAACAGAAGGCGCAGATCTTCCTGGCCCTCCTCGGCAAGCAGTACGGCGTACGCCCCGAGGGCTGGCGGGAGGCCGCCGGCGCGTACGGCGAGAAGGACTCGTACCGGTCGGCCGCCGACATCACCGGCCCCGAGTCGCTCGCCAGGGTGCGGGCGTACAAGCAGGAGAAGAAGGCCGCCGCCAAGGCAGCCAAGGCCACACAGACCGCCAGGACCCTGAAGGCGACGAAGACGGCCAAGTCCACCAAGTCGACGAAGTCGCCCAGGAAGCCCTGAAGTACCGGGAGTTGAAGTGGATGAAGCGCTTCCGTGTGCTGATGGGGGGAAATACGCCATGAGTTACGGCACAGGTGTTCACAGGGGCGACAGAGATCGCTAACTTCCCCTCAACCCTCGTACACATCGGGAAGGACCTCTGTGAAGGCAACCCATCGCAGAGCCGTGGCCACCGTGGCCGCTGCCGCACTCGCAACCCCGCTCCTGCTGGCATCCGCCTCCCCGTCCGCTGCGCAGCGTCAGGACCCGGGCGACCGGGCGGCCATGGACGCGTCGAAGCTGGCACGGAAGCTGGTCCAGAAGGCGTCCGCGGACGACGCCTTCGAGCACCTTGAGAAGTTCCAGCAGATAGCGGACAGCACGGGCGGTCACCGTGCCGCCGGTTCGCTCGGTCACGACGCCTCCGCCGCGTACGTGTACCAGCAGATGAAGAAGTACGGGTACGACGTCTCGTACCAGCGCTTCGACTTCATCTACACGGAGACGCTCGCCGAGAAGCTCTCCGTCGTCTCACCGACGCCGCGTGACGTCGACATCGCGGCCATGACGTACACCAAGTCCACTCCTGTGGGCGGCATCAAGGCCGCTGTGGCGGCGGTGCCCGTGGACGACACGACGGGCTGCGAGGCGGGCGACTACGCGTCGGACACCTTCACCGGCAAGATCGCGCTGATCAAGCGCGGCGGATGCAGCTTCGCCGACAAGCAGGCCGCCGCGGCCGCCGCCGGCGCGGTCGGCGCCATCGTCTACAACAATACCGAGGGCAGCCTCTCCGGAACCCTGGGCGACCAGGCCTCCGCGAAGATCCCGACCGGAGGCATCACCCAGGCCGACGGCGAGAAGCTCGCCGCCGACCTCGCCAAGGGCCCGCTGGAGGTCTCCTTCGAGGTCCGTGAGCTCCAGGAGAAGCGCAGCACCAACAACGTGATCGCGGAGACCCGCCGGGGCAACGCCGCCAACACGGTGATGCTCGGCGCCCACCTCGACTCGGTGACCGCCGGCCCCGGCATCAACGACAACGGCTCCGGCTCCGCCGGTCTGCTCGAGGTCGCGGAGGAGCTCGCCAAGCGGGAGAAGCAGCCCACCAACAAGGTGCGCTTCGCCTGGTGGTCGGCCGAGGAGAACGGACTGCTCGGCTCCGAGCACTACGTCGCGAACCTCAGCAGCTTGGGGAAGAAGGAGGTCAAGCTCTACCTCAACTTCGACATGATCGCGTCGCCGAACTACGGACTCTTCGTCTACGACGGCGACAACTCCGACGGCGTCGGCTCGGGAGCCGGCCCGGCGGGCTCCGCGCAGCTCGAGCGCGACATCAACGAGTTCCTCGACAAGCGGGGCACCCCGCACGAGGGCACCGACTTCACCGGCCGCTCCGACTACGGGCCGTTCATCGAGGTGGGCATCCCGTCCGGTGGCACCTTCACCGGCGCGGAGGGGATCAAGACCGAGGCGCAGGCGAAGAAGTTCGGCGGTTCCGCGGGCATCGCGTACGACGTGAACTACCACGCCGCGGGCGACGACATCAGCAACATCAACATGAAGGCGTTCGCCGTCAACATCGGCATCATCGCCAACGCCGTGGGCACCTACGCCCACGACATCAGCTCGCTGCGCAAGCCCGTCACGACCGTCCCGACGGACGGTGACGCCGGCAGCGGCGGCGGCCTCCACGACGGTCACGACCACGAAGTGACCGAGTAACACCGAACGTCACAC
>NZ_JBSGZJ010000414.1:0-6294 GCF_053610925.1 Streptomyces sp. NPDC054847
GGAGCGGGCCGCTCCCCAGGGGCGAAGGAGCCCCCGAAAGTGTCAGGCGCGGGGCTCGTACGCCTGCGGCGCGGCCGCCTGCGCCGGTGCCTGGCCGGGGCCGGCGAACCAGACCACGAGCGGTGCGCGGCTCATCCGCATCGTGCCCAGCAGCGTCGCCGCCGCACGGACCAGCACCAGGGTGAACACCGTCGCGACCAGGGCGCCGACCACCAGCCCCACCAGCACGTCATGCGGGTAGTGCACGCCGACGAAGACCCGGGAGAACGCCATCAGCAGGGCCATCGGCACCGTGAGCAGCGCGATCCGGGGCCACGCGAGGGCCAGGGCGACGGCCGCCGCGCCCGCGATCGCCGCGTGATTGCTGGGGAACGACCAGTCGCCGGTCGGCGGGCAGGGCACCAGTGCCGCCGCAGCGTCCGCGACGGTGCGGCACGGGCGTTCCTCGTCCACGACAGACTTCAGGGACTCGCTGACGACGTAGCCGGCGGCCGTCGCGAGCGGTGCGAGCACCGCGAGGGCGACGGCACGGTTGTCGCCCGCCCGCGACCGCCACCAGGCCACCACGTACAGCACTCCGAAGAGCAACAGCCCCGCCTCCGTCCAGAGTTCGGCGACGTGCTGCACCCAGGAAGGAGTCGTGTGGGCGAAGTCGATGATGTCCCGGTAGAGATCGCGGGTGATGCTGCTGTCCATGGTCAGGGACCGTACCTTCCCTGCGGCGGCGGTCACCCGGGGCCATCGGACAGGGCCACCCCTGACGAAAGTAACGGCCTTGCGGGGCAGGGTCCGTGATGATGATCGGCAGAGTTCGGAAGTATGGCGGCGGGTACGGCGGGAGTTGGGCCGGATCTCTCGTAGAGTTTGAGCCGTGGGATCTCTGCGCAATCCGATCGGGCCGCTCCCCTCCTCCATCTACTGGCGACGGAGGGCAGTCGCGGCGTCGCTGGTTGCGCTCATCGCGGTACTGATCGTCTGGGCGGTCGGTTCGGCGGGAGAGGGCGGCGGCAGCGACGACAAGGGCGCCGGGGGTACGTCTCCCCTTCCCTCCATCACGCCGGGGCCCGGCCAGTCGGGGCCCGCGATCAGCGAACAGCCGGGCGGGCGTGACGAATCGGACGCCGGCGCGGACAACGGCGGTAAAGGGTCCGGGAGTTCGAGCGGTTCGAGCGGTACCGGCGACTCCTCGGGCGGTGCTTCTGGCGGAGCGACGAGCGGCACGACCGGCGGCTCGTCCGACGGTGGCACGGACGGCGGCGGCGCGGATGGCGGTGCCGGCGGTACGGCGGGCGGGGGTTCGGCCGGCCGCCCCGTACCGGCGGGCTCGACGCTCCCCGACTGCGCCCCGGGATCACTGAAGTTGACGCTGCGCAGCGCGAAGGTCGCCTACGAGCCGGGGGAGAACCCGTCGTTCCGGCTCGTCGTCACCAACTCCTCGGCGACGACATGCAAGGCCGACTTCGGCCCGAAGGCGGCCGTGTTCACCGTCACCGACGCCGAGGACGAGTCCGTCTGGTCCACCAAGGACTGCCCGCGCCCGGCCGGGAGCCGGCTGCTCCAGGTACCGGCGAAGTCCACGATCACGCACACCGTGGAGTGGGACCGCAAGCGGAGCGCGCCGCAGTGCGCGACGCCGACGGCGGGCGCGGTAGGCCCGGGCACCTACTTGGTGGAGGCGACGTTCCCGGGCACGACGGTGCTGCCGGCCTCGTTCCGTCTCGACAAGGTCTGAGCCCAGGGCTTCCCCCGGAGGAGCCGGGCACGACAACGCCCGGGGGCGTACGGCCGTCCCGGCATGATCCGAACGAGAGGCCTTAGACGTACCGCTCGAGGATCGAGGACTCCGCGAGCCGCGACAGGCCCTCCCGCACGCTGCGGGCCCGCGCCTCGCCGACGCCGTCCACGGCCTGAAGGTCGTCCACGCTCGCCGCGAGCAGCTTCTGCAGCCCGCCGAAGTGCTCGACGAGCCGCTCGATGATCGCGCCCGGCAGCCGCGGAACCTTCGCCAGCAGCCGGTAACCGCGCGGCGAGACCGCCGAGTCGAGCGTCTCCGGCGAACCGCTGTAGCCGAGCGCCCTGGCCACGGTGGGCAGTTCGAGCAGCTCGCCGTGGCTGAGCGCGTCCAGCTCCGCGAGTGCCTCCTCCACGGTGCGCGAGCGCTTCGCCGTGGGCTCCGGTACGTAGTCGCGCACGACCAGTTCACGCTCCGGCTCGACACCCGCGATCAACTCGTCGAGCTGCAGGGCCAGCAGACGGCCGTCGGTGCCCAGCTCGACCACGTACTCCGCGATCTCCGTCGCGATGCGGCGCACCATCTCCAGGCGCTGCGCGACCGCGGTGACGTCGCGGACGGTGACCAGGTCCTCGATCTCGAGGGCCGACAGTGTGCCCGCGACCTCGTCGAGGCGGAGCTTGTAGCGCTCGAGGGTGGCCAGTGCCTGGTTGGCGCGGGACAGGATCGCCGCCGACTCCTCCAGGACCCGGCGCTCCCCGTCCACGTACAGCGCGATCAGGCGCATCGACTGCGACACGGACACGACCGGGAAGCCGCACTGACGTGAGACCCGGTCCGCGGTGCGGTGCCGGGTGCCCGTCTCCTCCGTGGGGATCGAGGCGTCCGGGACCAGCTGCACCCCCGCCCGGTGGATCTTGGAGATGTCCTTGTCGAGGATGAGCGCGCCGTCCAGCTTGCACAGCTCGCGCAACCTGGTGGCGGTGAATTCCACGTCCAGCACGAAACCGCCGGTGCACATCGACTCGACGGTCTTGTCCATGCCGAGAACGATCAGGCCTCCGGTGTTGCCCCGGAGGATGCGCTCCAGTCCGTCGCGCAGGGCGGTGCCCGGTGCGACGGCGCTCAGGGCGGCGCGGATCAGCGCTTCGTTGCCGGAGCCTCCGCCGGACTTTCCGGGTGCTGATGCCCCGTCCTTGGCTGCCACTGCACTCCTCCGGCTCGTACGGGTGGGCGAGACCAGGGCAAAGTCTACCGGCGAGCTTCCGCCTCCCGTGGGGCCTCCGCCCGCTCTCTGCGCGAGCCGTCGCCGGAGGACCTCTGACGGCCCTTGGGCAGCACCCTCAGGGCGTCACCCATGTCGGCGACTTCCGTGACCTTCATACCGGGTGGGACCTTCCCCGGATCGGAGGGGACCAAGGCGTGCGTGAAGCCCAGACGGTGAGCCTCCGCCAGCCTGCGCTGGACGCCCGTGACCCTCCTCACCTCGCCCGCGAGCCCGACCTCGCCGATCGCGACCAGGTTCTTCGGCAGGGGCACGTCGCTGGCCGCCGAGGCCAGGGCGAGCGCGATCGCCAGGTCCGCGGCCGGTTCGGAGAGCTTCACCCCGCCGACCGTGGCGCTGTAGATGTCGCGCTTGCCGAGGGCGGTGATCCGGCCGCGCTGCTCGAGCACGGCCAGCATCATCGACACGCGGGAGGTCTCCAGACCGGACGTGGTGCGCCGGGGAGAGGGGATCTGGGAGTCGACGGTGAGGGCCTGCACCTCGGCGACCAAGGGGCGGCGGCCCTCCAGGGTCACCGTCAGGCACGTGCCCGGGACCGGCTCCGCGCGGCGGGTCAGGAACAGCCCGGACGGGTCCGCGAGGCCGGTGATGCCCTCGTCGTGCAGTTCGAAGCAGCCGACCTCGTCGGTCGCGCCGTAGCGGTTCTTCACGCCTCTGACCAGGCGCAGCCGGGCGTGCCGGTCGCCCTCGAAGGAGAGCACCACGTCCACCAGGTGCTCGAGCAGCCGGGGACCGGCGATGGCGCCGTCCTTGGTGACGTGGCCGACGAGCAGCGTGGACATGCCGCGTTCCTTGGAGGCGCGGATGAGCGCGCCCGCGACCTCCCTGACCTGAGCCATGCCGCCGGGGGCCCCGTCGATCTCGGGGGACGCCACGGTCTGCACCGAGTCGAGGACCAGCAGGGAGGGCTTGACCGCGTCCAGGTGGCCGAGCACGGCCGAGAGGTCGGTCTCCGCGGCGAGGTAGAGGTGGTCGTGCAGCGCCTTGATCCGGTCGGCGCGCAGCCGCACCTGACTCGCGGACTCCTCGCCCGTCACATAGAGCGTGCGGTGCTCGTCGCTGGCCGCCTTAGCCGCGACGTCGAGCAGCAGCGTCGACTTGCCGACGCCGGGTTCGCCCGCGAGGAGCACGACGGCGCCGGGCACCAGCCCCCCGCCGAGCACCCGGTCGAGCTCGTCGACGCCGGTGGAGCGGGCGGTCGCCTGCCGGCCGTCGACCTGGCCGATGGGCAGCGCGGCGGTGGACACACGGCCGGCGGCAGTCGTGCGGACGGCGGGTGCGCCGTACTCCTCGACCGTGCCCCACGCCTGGCATTCGGGGCAGCGGCCGAGCCACTTGACGGTCGTCCAGCCGCACTCTGTGCAGCGGTAGGACGGCCGGTCCTTCGCGGATTTCGTACGGGCAGCCATGCGCAAACCGTAACCGGGGCCACCGACAGCGCGGCGACTCGACCGAAAGGGGGATGGCATTCGGCCCTGATTTCACTATCGCTGTCCCCCTTCGAGCGAACTGTTCACCCGTAGGGGTTAAAAGTGCTCAAGGGGTGCGAAGGGGTCGCGGTCCTGCCCCTACGGTCACGGAGTGACGAGCAGCAGGCTGGAATCCCCTACCCACACCACCGGCGCACACCGGGCGCACCGACGCGCCCCCCGAATGTCGCCCGGGCGGCCGCCCGCACGTTACGAGCCGTACCTGGACGGCCTGTTCACCTACTGCCTGTCCGTGCTCTGCGATCACGACGCGGCCACGGCGGTCCTCGGTGACGTACTCGCCATCGCCGAACGCCAGCAGGGGCGCTGCCCCGGCGACACGGCCGAGCGGAAGGCCTGGTTGTACGCGCTCGCACGGTGGGCCTGCCTGCGCCGGCTGACGGAGCAGCGGCGCAGGCGCCAGGGCGCGCACACCGGGCGGCCCGCCGCCGCGGAGGAGCGCGCCCGGACGAGCCCCGGGACCCCGGAGCGTCATCGCGCCGAACTCGCCCTGCTGGCCTGGCCGGAGGCCGCCGGCACCACCCCCGAGCAGCGCGAGGCGCTCGAACTCGCCGTCCGGCACGGGCTCGACGCCGGCCAGGTCGCCTCCGTCCTCGGTTCGGAGCCCGCGGCCACGCGCGACCTCCTCGCGGCCGCCGCATGCGAGGTCGAGCGGACCCGCGCCGCGCTCGCCGTCGTCGAGACGGGCAACTGCCCCGCGGTCGGCCGGCTCACCGGGGACAACCGCGTGCTGCTCTCCGCGGCGCTGCGCCAGGAGCTCGTACGGCACGTCGACGACTGTCCGCGCTGCCGGCGCGCCGCCGAGCGCGCCGGCGCGGGAGGGCCCTGGCCGGGCTCCGCGGTCACCCCCGCCGTGCTGCCGCTGGTCGAGGCGCCGAGGGCGGCCGCCTACATGGCGATGCTGCACGTACCGAGGGCGCGGGCCGGAGGGCCTCGGTTCGGCCCCCGGGGCTTCCCGCTGGACCCGAAGGACCATGCGGCGCGGCGGGACCGGCTGCGCGCGCGGGCGGTGACGACGACGGTCGTGGCCACCGTCGTGGCCGCTCCGGTACTCGCCCTGTGGGCCGCGTACCGAGGGGCGCCGCTGACGGGGGAGGCCCGCGGTCCCGCGGCGAGCGCGGACGAGCGGGCGGGCGCCGGCGGCTCGGCCGCCGACCCGTACGACCACTACGAGAACGCGGGCAACGCGAGCACGACGCCGGACCCGAGGTTCACGGCGAACCGGAGCTCGCCCGACGTCTCGGTCGAGGTCGTCAGCGAGGAAAGGATCACGCCGCCGTCCGTCGCGGGCCGGGTGGGGCCGGGCCGGATCACCGTCGAGGCGGAGCCGGCCGGGGACGGCACCCGCATCACGCTCGCGGCGTCCGGCGGCTCGCCGGTCCGCTGGTCGGCCTGGACGGATGCGTCCTGGCTCCGTCTGAGCCGGTCGTCCGGCACGCTGGACCCCGGCGAAACGATCACCCTGTATGTGACCGTCGACCGTTCGCGGGAGCCGGCCGGGCCGTGGCGGGCACGGGTGGGCGTCGATCCGTCCGGGGCGGTCGTCTTCATCCGCGGCCACGGTGACGCCACGAGGCCGCCGTCGTCGCCGGACCCTGACCCGACCTCGCCCTCCGGCCCGCCTCCGTCGTCGCCGGACCCGACCCCGCCGTCGAGCCCGCCGCCGTCGAGTCCGCCGCCCTCCGACCCGCCGTCGTCGCCCGCGCCGGACCCGACCCCGTCGGACCCGCCGACGGGTCCGCCCACGGAGCCGGCGACACCGCCGCCGGCGAACTGAGGCGCACGGG
>NZ_JBSGZJ010000415.1:0-6289 GCF_053610925.1 Streptomyces sp. NPDC054847
GCCCCCGGTTTCGGGAAGGGGCGGGGAAGGGAACACGTCGCCGCAGGCGGCACGCGCACGCGCTCAGTCGTGCCACGCCCCCAGTTCCTCCAGCAACGCCTGCAACGGCTCGAAGACCCCCGGCACCGCCGCCACCGTGAGGTCGCCGGAGGGGCCGTCCCCGGGGCGGCCCCCGGTCAGCGCGCCGGCCTCGCGGGCGATCAGGTCGCCCGCCGCGAGGTCCCACGGGCTGAGCCCGCGCTCGTAGTAGCCGTCCAGGCGGCCCGCGGCCACGTCCGCCAGGTCGATCGCCGCCGAGCCGCTGCGCCGGATGTCGCGCAGCTGCGGGATCAGCCGCTGGGCGACGTCCGCCTGGTGGGTGCGGACGGTGTGGACGTAGTTGAAGCCGGTCGAGACCAGGGCCTGGTCCAGCGGGGGCGCCGGCCGGCACCGTACGGGCCGGTCGTTCAGGAACGCGCCGCCGCCCCGCACCGCGTGGAAGGTCTCGCGGCGCATCGGTGCCTCGACGACGCCGACCACGGTCTCGCCGTCGAGCTCCGCGGCGATCGAGACGGCCCAGGTCGGCAGCCCGTACAGGTAGTTCACGGTGCCGTCGAGCGGGTCGATGACCCAGCGCACACCGCTGGTGCCCACCGTGGCCGCGCCCTCCTCGCCGAGGAAACCGTCGTCCGGGCGGTGCTCGGTGAGGAAGCCGGTGATCAGCTTCTCCGCCGCGATGTCCATCTCGGTCACGACGTCGATGGGGCTGGACTTCGTCCTGGCGACGCCCAGGTCGTCCGGGCGGCCGTCCCTGAGCAGCGCACCGGCCTTACGGGCGGCTTCCAGGGCGAGGGGCAGCAGTTCGGACGTGAGCGGGTGGGTCACAGGGGTCTCCTTCACGCGTACGGGCTGTCGGCGCCGGCCGCCGCGGGCTTGGGCGCGCGGGCCGGGCAGCATCCGACGGGGCAGAGGTCGTGGCTCGGGCCGAGCGTTCCGAGCGCGCAGCGTTCCGCCGGGATGCCGCGCTCACTGGCGGCCCGTTCCAGCAGGAGGTCGCGCACCGCGCCGGCGAACCGCGGGTCCGCGCCCACGGTCGCGGAGCGGCGCACCGGCAGGCCCAGCTCCGCGGCCTTGGCGGTGGCCTCCGTGTCGAGGTCGTACAGGACCTCCATGTGGTCGGAGACGAAACCGATCGGGACCATGACGGCAGCCGGCGCGCCGGCGGCGTGCAGGCTCTCCAGGTGGTCGCAGATGTCCGGTTCCAGCCAGGGGATGTGCGGGGTGCCGCTACGGGACTGGTAGACGAGCTCCCAGGGGTGCTCGACGCCGGTCTCGTGGGCGACGGCCTCGGCGACGGTCCGGGCCACGTCGAGGTGCTGGCGGACGTAGGCGCCGCCGTCCCCGTGATCGTCGGCGGGGCCGGAGGCGTCGGCCGCGGAGGTCGGGATCGAGTGCGTGGTGAAGGCGAGGTGCGCACCGGCGCGAACGTCTTCCGGCAGGTCGGCGAGGGAGGCGAGAACGCCGTCGATCATGGGCCGTACGAAGCCGGGGTGGTTGAAGTAGTGCCGCAGCTTGTCGACCCGCGGCAGTGGCCGCCCCTCCGCCTCCAGCGTCGCCAGCGCGTCCGCGAGGTTCTCCCGGTACTGGCGGCAGCCGGAGTACGAGGCGTATGCGCTGGTGGCGAGGACGGCGATGCGCCGGTGTCCCGCGTCTGCCATCTCGCGCAGGGTGTCGGTGAGGTACGGCGCCCAGTTGCGGTTGCCCCAGTGGACCGGCAGGTCCAGCCCGTGCTCGGCGAAGTCCTTGCGGAGGGCTTCGAGCAGCGCCCGGTTCTGGTCGTTGATGGGGCTGACGCCGCCGAAGAGGAAGTAGTGCTGCCCCACTTCCTTCAGCCGTTCCTTCGGGATGCCTCGGCCGCGGGTCACGTTCTCCAGGAACGGGACCACGTCGTCGGGGCCTTCGGGGCCGCCGAACGAGAGCAGCAGAAGGGCGTCGTAAGGCGCTGGGTCACGCAGATCGGACATGAGGTCGATCCTGCCACCCGCCTCCGACAGCGGAAAAACCGCGGTGCGCGCGCGGAGGTTCGGCGCGTAATCTGTGAAGGCTGCCCTTACGCCTTACCGGAGTCCCTGTTGCCCAGTCCGTACCGCGCGATTTTCGCCACCCCCGGCTCTTTGGGGTTCTCCACCGCCGGCCTCCTCGGCCGGATGCCGCTGTCCATGCTGGGCATCGGGATCATGACCATGGTCTCCGAGCTCACCGGACGTTACGGCCTGGCCGGCACGCTCACCGCGACGCTCGCGCTGTCGGCGGCCGTGCTGGGCCCGCAGGTCTCCCGTCTGGTGGACCGCCACGGCCAGCGCCGGGTGCTGCGTCCCGCCACTCTCGTCACGCTCGCCGCCGTCACCGGACTGCTGATCTGCGCCCAGCAGGGAGCGCCGGACTGGACGCTGTTCGCCTTCACGGCCGTCGCGGGCTGTGCGCCGAGCGTCGGGGCGATGACCCGGGCGCGCTGGGCGGCGCTCCTGGAGGGCTCGCCACGGGAGCTGCACACCGCCTACTCGGTCGAGTCGATCATCGACGAGGTGTGCTTCATCTTCGGGCCGATCATCTCCATCGGGCTGTCCACCCTGTGGTTCCCGGAGGCCGGACCGCTGCTCGCGGCCGGGTTCCTGCTGGTCGGCGTCTGGTGGCTGACGGCTCAGCGGGCCACGGAGCCGAAGCCGCACCCGGCGTCGCACGACACCGGCGGCAGCGCGCTGCGCTCCCCCGGTCTCCAGGTGCTGGTCGCGGCGTTCGTCGCCACCGGAGTGATCTTCGGCGCGGTGGACGTGGTCACGGTGGCGTTCGCGGAGGAGACGGGGCACAAGGCCGCGGCGAGCTGGGTGCTCGCGGTCTACGCGCTCGGTTCCTGCCTCGCGGGCGCCGTCTTCGGCCTGTTGCACCTGAAGGGCGAGCCCGCCCGCAGGTGGGTGCTGGGCGTCTGCGCGATGGCCGTGAGTATGATCCCCCTCCAACTGGCCGGGAGCCTGCCGTTCCTGGCTGTGGCGCTCTTTGTCGCGGGCCTTGCCATCGCGCCGACGATGGTGACGACCATGGCCCTCGTCGAGGCGCACGTACCGCGCAGCAAGCTGACCGAGGGCATGTCCTGGACCGGTACCGGGCTCGCGGTCGGTGTCGCACTGGGTTCCTCGGCCGCCGGCTGGGTGGTCGACGCGCAGGGCGCCGCTGCGGGGTACGCGGTGCCCGGCGTCGCAGGGGTGTTCGCGGCCGTGGTGGCGTTCCTGGGGTACCGCCGGCTGCGCAGGCCGGTGCCGATGCGGGAGGGGCAGCGTGAGCAGCGTGATCAGGACCCGGAGCAGCGGGAGCAGTCCGTGGCGTAACTGGGCGGGGACCGTTGTCTCCCGGCCCGCGAGGGAAGTCCGCCCCGCGTCCGTGGAGGAGCTCGCCGACGCGGTCCGCTCGGCGGTCTCCGAGGGCCTTCGGGTCAAGACGGTCGGCACGGGCCATTCGTTCACGGCCATAGCAGCGACCGACGGGCTGCTGATCCGGCCGGACCTGATGACGGGGATCCGCCGGATCGACCGCTCGGAGATGACCGTCACCGTCGAATCGGGCACCCCGCTCAAGCGGTTGAACACCGCCCTCGCCCGTGAGGGGCTGTCGCTCACGAACATGGGCGACATCATGGAGCAGACCGTGGCCGGCGCTACGTCGACCGGTACGCACGGCACCGGCCGTGACTCCGCCTCGATCGCCGCCCAGATCAAGGGCCTTGAGCTGGTGACGGCCGACGGGGCGGTGCTGACGTGCTCGGAGAAGGAGAATCCCGAGGTCTTCGCCGCGGCCCGGATCGGTCTGGGCGCGCTCGGAGTCGTCTCGGCGATCACGTTCGCGGTGGAGCCGGTCTTCCTGCTGACCGCCCGTGAGGAACCGATGTCTTTGGACCGGGTCCTGGCGGACTTCGACGCCCTGCACGCGGAGAACGAGCACTTCGAGTTCTACTGGTTCCCTCACACCGGGAACTGCAACACCAAGCGCAACAACCGCAGCTCCGGCCCGCCTGCGCCGCCCGGCAGGGTCGGCGGCTGGATCGAGGACGAGCTGCTGTCCAACGGGGCCTTCCAGGTGGCCTGTTCGCTGGGCCGCGCGGTCCCGGCGGCCGTTCCCGCGATCGCCAGGCTCTCCAGCCGCGCGCTGTCCGCCCGTACCTACACGGACATTCCCTACAAGGTCTTCACATCGCCCCGCCGGGTGCGGTTCGTGGAGATGGAGTACGCGGTGCCCAGGGAGGCCGCGGTCACGGCGCTGCGCGAGCTCAGGGCGATGATCGAACGCTCGCCGCTGCGGATCGGGTTCCCGGTCGAGGTGCGCACGGCCCCCGCCGACGACATCGCGCTGTCGACCGCCTCGGGCCGGGAGACGGCGTACATCGCGGTGCACATGTACCGCGGCACGCCGTACCGTTCCTACTTCACCGCCGTGGAGTCGATCATGACCGCCCACGGCGGGCGGCCGCACTGGGGAAAGATCCACACGCGGGACGCGCGACACCTCGCGGACGTCTACCCCCGGTTCGGCGAGTTCACGGCCCTGCGCGACCATCTGGACCCGGACCGGGTCTTCCAGAATCCGTATCTGCGCCGGGTGCTGGGCGACTGACGCCGGCCGAATGCGCCGCTCCCCGCGGGCCGTTCGTCGCCTTCCTGACGTTCCGTCCACTCATCGGGCTTCTGACTCGCCTTCAGCCGCCTTGCGCCATCTGCCCGTTGCGCACCGAGATAGGACATGTGAGCGAAGGGAATAGTTCCGTTTCTGGCGCTTCCGTGAAGCACAACACCTGGTCAGCCCGCGTTCGAGCGCCGATCCAGCACCCCCCTGCCGAAGTTCGGCGGCGCGGCTGTCCACCCGGATGGCCCGAATGGAGTACTGTGGCGAGCCCTGGGCCCGGCCTCCCTCGTGGTGTCCGGATCCCCAGGTTGGGGGCCGAAAGCGGCGCTCGATCCGGCGGCACCGCGGTGAAGCATGGAGATCTATCGCTCAGAGTGACGACCGATCACGCTGAGTGGCCAATAGATCACCGTGCCATAACGGCGATCCAGGGCTCGCGCCCGACACGCCGGGCAACTCGGCAAGGTTGTGGCAGGCTGCACCCGGGCAGGCCACACTCGACTCGACTAGCGGAAGCAGCGACGCAGGTGACGTCGGCAGGCACCACCCGGGAGGTCCCCATGCCCGAACTGCGTGTCGTGGCCGTCTCCAACGACGGCACACGACTGGTGCTCAAGGCTGCGGACAGCACGGAATACACGCTTCCGATCGATGAGCGCCTGCGTGCCGCCGTGCGTAACGACCGCGCCAGGCTCGGCCAGATCGAGATCGAGGTGGAGAGCCATCTCCGCCCCCGTGACATCCAGGCCCGTATACGTGCCGGTGCCTCCGCGGAGGAGGTCGCCCAGCTCGCCGGCATCCCCGTCGATCGCGTGCGCCGCTTCGAGGGCCCGGTCCTCGCCGAGCGCGCCTTCATGGCGGAGCGTGCCCGTAAGACGCCCGTACGCCGCCCCGGTGAGAACACCGGTCCGCAGCTGGGCGAGGCCGTGCAGGAGCGGCTGTTGCTGCGCGGTGCCGAGAAGGACACCGTCCAGTGGGACTCGTGGCGCCGCGACGACGGCACCTGGGAGGTCCTGCTCGTGTACCGGGTCGCGGGCGAACCGCACTCGGCGAGCTGGACCTACGACCCGCCGAGGCGGCTCGTCCAGGCCGTCGACGACGAGGCACGCGCCCTGATCGGTGAGACCGACGACACGATCGCGCAGGAGCCGAGCTTCCCGTTCGTCCCGCGCATCGCGCGTCTGCCCAGGGACCGGCCGCTGGACCGTGCCCTGGACCGGCAGATCGAGCGCCCGTCCTTGCCGTCCGCCGACGCGGACGACAAGGACGAGCGGGACTCGCTGACCAGCCTGCTGGAGGCCGTGCCGAACTTCCGCGGCGACATGGTCGTGCCCGAGCGGCCCGTGGCGTCGGAACCGCCCGCCGTCGAGCCCGGCCAGGAGGCCGAGGCCGAGGAGGAGCCGGTGGCGCCCGCCGCGTCGGCCGGCGCGGGTTCCGCCTACGCGGACGTGCTGATGCCGCGCTCCGTGGCCGGCCACCGGGACCGCCTGACGGGCACCACCGACCGGCAGGCGGAGGCGGACGGCGTCCGCCCCGGCCGTCGCGCCGCCGTGCCGAGCTGGGACGAGATCGTCTTCGGCACACGCCGTAAGAAACAGGAGTAAGAAACGTTCCGCACAAGGGCCGGCCCCATGGGGAC
>NZ_JBSGZJ010000416.1:0-6276 GCF_053610925.1 Streptomyces sp. NPDC054847
TCGCGCGCCCCCGTCGGGAGCGGAGGCCACCGGCGCCGGCGTTCCCCGGCGTGGACTTCCTAGCCGGCGGCGCGCGCCGCCATCCGGGCCTTGCGGGCGGCGAGCTTCTCGTCGAACTTGAGCGCCTCCGCGTCCAGCCCGTTCATGTACAGGCCGAGCTCCTCCTGCGCCTTGAGGCCCTCCGGGCCCAGGCCGTCGATCTCCAGGACCTTGAGGTAGCGCAGCACCGGCTGGAGCACGTCGTCGTGGTGGATACGCATGTTGTAGATCTCGCCGATGGCCATCTGCGCGGCGGCCCGCTCGAAACCGGGCATACCGTGCCCCGGCATCCGGAAGTTCACGACCACGTCCCGCACGGCCTGCATGGTCAGGTCGGGGGCGATCTCGAAGGCCGCGCCCAGCAGGTTGCGGTAGAAGACCATGTGGAGGTTCTCGTCGGTGGCGATACGCGCCAGCATCCGGTCGCAGACCGGGTCGCCCGACTGGTGACCGGTGTTGCGGTGCGACACACGCGTCGCGAGCTCCTGGAAGGCGACGTACGCCACGGAGTGCAGCATCGAGTGGCGGTTGTCGGACTCGAAGCCCTCCGCCATGTGGGCCATCCGGAACTGCTCGAGCTTGTCCGGGTCCACGGCGCGCGAGGTGAGCAGGTAGTCCCGCATCACGATCCCGTGCCGGCCCTCCTCCGCGGTCCAGCGGTGCACCCAGGTGCCCCAGGCGCCGTCGCGGCCGAAGAGCGTCGCGATCTCGTGGTGGTAGCTGGGGAGGTTGTCCTCGGTGAGGAGGTTCACCACCAGCGCGATCTTGCCGATGTCCGTGACCTTGGACTGGGCGGGCTCCCAGGCCTCTCCGTCCTCGAAGAAGCCGGGGAAGTTGCGGCCGTCGGAGAAGGGGACGTACTCGTGCGGCATCCAGTCCTTGGCGACCTTCAGATGGCGGTTGAGCTCCTTCTCCACGACCTCTTCCAGCGCGTACAGAAGTCGCGCGTCGGTCCACGCTTCCGAACTGCCGAGGTGGGGAGAGGTGATCGTCACGGGGGCTCCTGGGGGACGGGAGAGTTACCTACGTACTCGTAGGTTACGAAACCGTAGGTTAAGCACGTCATAAGGCCCCGTCCAAGCCCGGATCCGCGATGCCCGATTACGTACCGTTATAAGGGCAGCTCCAGCGGTGTACGGAGAGCTCTGTCACGGTCTTCCGCTGCTGCCGGAACGGCCGGATCATTCGTGTCCGCCCGACGGGTCGGTGCAGGCGCACGGCGCGTCGCCGTGTCCCCGGGGCGCCCGGTCCTTCGCACCGAGCGGCGCGGCGCGGCCGGGCGGGTCGGACCGGTCTCCCGGTGCCTCGCCGCCGGCCGCGCCGCACGCTCACGCCCGACGCGCCGCAACCTCACTCGTCGGGACCCGCACGCTCATCCCGTCGGGAACGCCCCCTCCCGCAGTTCCTCCGCCGAGACGTCCCGCAGCCCGCCGTCGAGCAGCAGCCGCCGCGTGACGCCGATCGCATCAAGGAACGACGCGTCGTGGCTGGCCACGATCAGGGCGCCCCGGTAGGACTCCAGCGCCGCCGTGAGGCTGCGCACGCTCGACATGTCGAGGTTGTTCGTCGGCTCGTCCAGCATGAGCAACTGCGGCGCGGGCTCGGCGAGCAGCAGCGCCGCGAGTGCTGCACGGAACCGCTCACCGCCCGACAGTGTCCCGGCCGGCTGGTCGGCCAGGGCGCCCCGGAAGAGGAAGCGCGCCAGCCGTGCCCTGATCTGGTTGTTGGTGGCGCCAGGGGCGAACCGGGCCACGTTCTCGACGACGCTCAGCCCGTCGTCGAGGAGGTCGAGGCGCTGGGGCAGGAAGCGGAGCGGGACTTCGGGCACCGCCTCGCCCGCCACCGGCTCCAGCTCTTCGGCGATCGTGCGCAGCAGGGTCGTCTTGCCCGCGCCGTTGCGCCCCACGAGCGCGATCCGTTCGGGTCCGCGTACCTCGAACTCTCCCTTCACCTCTGCCCCGTACCGGAGCCGCAGGTCCCGGAGCCGCAGCACCTCGCGACCGGGGTGGACCTGGGTGCTGGGCAGCTCGATACGGATCTCGTCGTCGTCGCGTACCGCCTCCACGGCCTCGTCGAGGCGCTCCTTCGCCTCCGCGAGTCTCTCGGTGTGGAGGATGCGGTGCTTGCCCGCCGACTCCTGGGCCGAGCGCATGCGGGACCGCATCACGATCCTCGGCTCCCGTTTGGTGTCGTACATCTTCTGGCCGTACCGCCGACGGCGTGCCAACTTGGCGTGGGCGTCGGCGAGTTCGCGCTTCTGGCGCTGCACATCGGCCTCCGCCGCACGCACCGTCCTCTCCGCCGCCTGCTGTTCGACGGCGAGCGCCTCCTCGTACGCGGAGTAGTTGCCGCCGTACCAGGCGACCTCGCCGTCGCGCAGATCGGCGATCTGGTCCACCAGCTCCAGCAGTTGACGGTCGTGGCTGACGACCAACAGCACGCCGGACCACCGTGTCACCGCGTCGTAGAGGCGCCGGCGGGCGAACAGGTCCAGATTGTTGGTGGGTTCGTCGAGCAGCAGCACATCGGGACGGGCCAGCAGCAGCGCCGCCAGCCGCAGCAGGACCGCCTCGCCGCCGGAGAGCTCGCCGATGGTGCGGTCGAGACCGATGTGGCCGAGGCCCAGCTCGTCCAGGGTGGCGTGCGCGCGCTCCTCGACGTCCCAGTCGTCGCCGACCGTGGTGAAGTTCTCCTCGCTCGGATCGCCCGCCTCGATGGCGTGCAGCGCGGCGCGGGTCCGGGCGATGCCGAGGACTTCGTCCACCCGCATGCCGGTGTCGAGCACGACGTTCTGCGGCAGGTAGCCGATCTCTCCCACGGCGCGGACCGCTCCGGCGGACGGTACGAGCTCGCCGGCGAGCAGGCGCAACAGGGTCGATTTTCCTGAGCCGTTGAGGCCGATCAGTCCGGTGCGGCCGGGCGCGACCGCGAGGTGCAGGTCCTCGAAGACGACGGTGCCGTCCGGCCATGCGAAGCAGAGTTGGGAGCAGGTGAGAAAGGTGGGGGAAGTAGACACGTGGCCTCCGGTTGCTGGGTACGGGCTGGGAGCAACGTTGGAGACACCTGTGCGACGTGACCGATGCCGAAAAGGGGCCGTGAGAGGTCCCGGAGACGCCGGGAAGGAAGAAAGGTCCCGGTCGGGGAGAGCGGACGGCATGAATCGTCGAGGTCGCACGCAAGCGCACAGGCGTGAGCCGTGCTGCACGGTGTCTCAAGACCTCAGACGTGCAACGTCCTACTCCGATCGACGACAACAGAACCGTCATACACCGTAAAGAGCGCCCGGGACCGTGTCAACGGCATTCCTACGGCCGGGGAACGGTGCCGCAGGGCTCGGCCGGCGGCGGGGGTCGTGCGGTGGCGGGAAGCGGCGGAGGGCGTCAGGCGGCGTCGCGCAACAACTCCGTCAGGTCCTGGTCGAGCCCCAGGTACAGGTGCTCGCGTCCGGCCGGGACCGCCTCGTGCGCGCGCTCGAGGAAGCGCCGCAGATCCCCGGTGCGGATGTGCACCATGGCCATGCCCTCAGGGGCGTGGAACTCCAGCACCGTCCGGTCGTAGCCGTACGGCCGCAACCGCACGTCACCGAGGCCGGCCGGTTCATGGACCCCCTCCGCGAGCAACTCCCGCGAGAACGCCCAGGACACATCGGTGCCCTCCAGGGTGGCCGGTCCGGGGAAGTCGATACGGACGGCGAAAGGATCACGGCGGTCGTAGTGCAGTGTCGCGGGAACGGACTCCATCTGGGGTGCGGACGCGACGAGTCGGGCCTGGACGGTCTGCTCGATGACGGTGGACAAGCCCCGCTCCTTCGTGTGCGGCTCGCTGGGTCCTGATGGCGCAGGTCTCCCTGATATCTCAGAAGACGTCGGAAGGACCGATTCCGTGCACCGGAGAAGAGAGTGACATGTGTCACCGCCCGCCGTCCGGCGCACACTCGGATCACCACACGACGGAGCCGGCGCCACGCACCCTGGACGGGTCCCGGCGCGTGGGCTAGCTTCCAGCGCCATGAGGTCCATGGGGAAGACGAGACGAACGCTGTCCATGGGGCTGTGCGCCCTCGCGGTGGCGGCCGCGACCGCCGTACCGGCGCGGGCCGAACAGGCGCCCCCGGCGGCGGACCGGCCGGCGGCGGCCGGTACCCCCGGCTGGAGCCTGAAGGACACCGGAACCGATGTGCGGTTCCGGGGCCTCGCGCCCGTCAGCCGGAAGACCGCATGGGTGGCCGGCTCCAAGGGCACCGTGCTGCGTACCACCGACGGCGGCCGGAGCTGGCTGGACGTCTCACCGCCCGGGGCCGGCGCGCTCGAGTTCCGTGACGTCGAGGCGTTCGACGGCCGGCGCGCGGTGGTCCTGGCCATCGGCGAGGGCGACGCGTCCCGGGTGCTGCGGACCGAGGACGGCGGGGCGAGCTGGACCGAGTCGTTCCGCAATACCGACGCCAAGGCGTTCTACGACTGCATCACCTTCTTCGACAGCCGGCACGGCCTGGCCATGAGCGACCCCGTGGACGGGAAGTACCGCATCCTGTCCACGGGCGACGGCGGGCGGTCCTGGAAGGTCCTCCCCGACGCCGGCATGCCGCCCGCCCTGCCGGGCGAGGCCGGCTTCGCCGCGAGCGGCCAGTGCCTCGTCAGCTCCGGCCCGAAGGACGTCTGGCTGGCCACCGGCGGCGGTGCCACGGCGCGGGTGCTGCACTCCGCGGACCGCGGGCTGAACTGGACCGTCGCGGAGTCGACGATCCCGGCCGGCGACCCGGCACGCGGCGTCTTCGCGCTCGCGTTCCGCGACCGGACGCACGGCCTCGCGGTCGGCGGCGACTACCGTGCCGACCAGGCCTCGCCCCGGGCCGCGGCCGTCACGGGCGACGGTGGCCGCAGCTGGCGGCAGGCGCAGACCCCGCCGCCCGCGTACCGCTCCGGTGTGACCTGGCTTCCGCACAGCAGGTCCGCCGCCCTCGCCGTCGGGCCCACGGGCACGGACCTCACGACGGACGGCGGCCGGACCTGGCGCACGGTCGACACCGGCTCGTTCGACACCGTCGACTGCACCCCCGACTTCGGCTGCTGGGCCTCCGGAGAGAAGGGCCGGGTCGCGCGTCTGGAGTTCTGAGACCGGGCGGTCGGGTCGTCACGAAGCCGGCTGCTGGCGGTAGGGAGCCAGCTCCGGCGCTGTCTTCGTCGCGAAGAACTCGGTGATCCGGTAGGCGCACACGGCGCCGACGACGAAGGGGTCGGTCGCCGCGATCTTCTCGATGCCGGCGCGGTCGTCCCCGACCGCGAGGATGATCCCGCCGTCGCGCGGCTTCTTCCTGCCCGAGGCGATGAAGACGCCCTCCTCGTACAGGTCGTCCAGCCATGCCACGTGGGCTTCCATCAGCGGTTCGACGCGCTCGACCGGCGCGGTGTAGGTCAGTTCCATCACAAACATGACCGTCACGCTACCGGGCCTGTCACCGGGTGGGCGGTCGCTCGGGGGCAAGCCATACAGTGGGCGGCATCATGAAGATCGTCGAAGCGCCCTCCGGCTGGCCCGTGAACGAGGAAGAGGCCCTGGCCGTCCAGGACGAACTGCGCACGCGTGTCGTCCTGGACGAGCCGGGCCCACCGGTCGGCACCGGGATGGTGACAGGCGTCGACGTGGCGTACGACGACGACCGCGATGTCGTCGCCGCGGCGGCGGTTGTGCTGGACGCGGCGACGCTGGCCGTGGTGGAAGAGGCCACGGCCATCGGCCGGATCACTTTCCCCTACGTGCCCGGACTGCTCGCCTTCCGCGAGATCCCGACGGTGCTGGCCGCCCTCGAGTCGCTCACGGCCGGGCCCGGCCTGGTCGTCTGCGACGGCTACGGCCGCGCGCACCCCCGGCGGTTCGGGCTGGCGAGCCACCTCGGGGTGCTGACGGGGCTGCCCTCGATCGGCGTCGCGAAGAACCCGTTCGTCTTCACCTACGGCGAACTCGGGCACGGGCGGGGCGACTTCGCGCCCCTTCTCGCCGACGACGGCGAGGAGGTCGGCAGGGCCCTGCGCACCCAGAGGGGCGTGAAGCCGGTCTTCGTCTCCGCGGGTCACCGGGTGACGCTCGACGCGGCATGTGCCCACACGCTGCGGCTGGCGCCTGAGTTCCGGGTCCCGGAGACCACCCGGCGCGCGGACGCCCTGTGCCGGAGGGCGCTTCTCGAGGCGACAGGCATGTGACGGCTGCGGCGCCCGCGTCGGGCGAGGCCCCGTCACGCCC
>NZ_JBSGZJ010000417.1:0-6271 GCF_053610925.1 Streptomyces sp. NPDC054847
GGTCCCGCCCGGACCGCCGGAAGAGTCCTCGAGGGTCCCGCTGTCCGTGGCGTCGGCCGGCGTGTCCGTGCCGGAGGCGTCCTCGGACGGCTCGGCGGCCGGCGCTTCGCTCTGCCGCGGCAGCGGCAGGATGCCGGGATCGACGCCGGTGTCCGTGCCGTCGTCGACGAGCCCCGCGAGCGGCCCGCACGCGGGCCACGCCTGCGGGCCCTCGGCGGCGAGCACCTTCTCTGCGACCGCTATCTGCTGCGAGCGGCTGGCGAGGTCGGCGCTCGGCGCGTACGCGGTGCCGCCGTACGCGGCCCAGACCTCCTCGGAGAACTGGAGTCCGCCGTAGAAGCCGTTGCCGAAGTCGGCGCTCCAGGCGCCGCCGCTCTCGCACTCCGCGACGCGGTCCCACGTGCTCGCGTCCGCGGCCGAGGCCGAGCCCGCGCCGAGCAGCGGAATGGCGATGGCCGAACCGGTCACCCCTGCCGCGACGATGAGGGCCGGAGCCTGGCGGGGTCGGCGGTGTCGTCCGTTCCCGGAGAGCATGCGGTTGCCTTTCGCGTGACAGCTGGGAAACATGCGGCCTGCTGTTGCGTGCCGAGTCGACGGTGAACGTAGCCGTATTCGAACGCGAGTCACAAGTCGATGCAGCGGAGATCACGTGAAAGTCACAGAATTGACGTGGCGTCAGTTCGTTTCAGGTGTGAACTCAACGGGCAGAGTGCGCAATCCACGCATGATGAGTCCCCCACGCCACCGCAAATCGGCCGGATCTCCCGCAAGCCGCAAGTCAGGCATTCTGCGGAGCAGCGTGGCGAGCGCGGTCTGCCCCTCGAGCCGGGCGAGCGGCGCGCCGAGGCAGTAATGGATGCCGTGCCCGTACCCCAGATGCTGGTTGTCACGCCGGGACAGGTCGAGCGTGTCCGGCGCGTCGAAGCGTTCGGGGTCGCGGTCGGCGGCCGCGAGCACGACGAGGACCGGGTCGCCGGCAGCGATCCGCTGCCCGCCGACGGTGAGCGGTTCGGTGGCGAACCGCCATGTCGCGAGCTCCACCGGGCCGTCGTAGCGCAGCAGTTCCTCGATGCCGGTGGCGAGCAGCTCGCTCTCGCCCGCGGCGAGCGACGCCTGGAGGCGCTCGCGCTGGCCGGGGTTGCGCAGCAGCGCGTACACACCGTTGCCGATGAGGTTCACGGTGGTCTCGAAGCCGGCGAAGAGGAGGATGAAGGCCATCGCCGCGGCCTCGTTCTCGGTGAGATGCTCACCGTGGTCGGACGCCTTGATGAGCCCCGAGATGAGGTCGTCCCCCGGTTCCTCACGCTTACGGTGGATCAACTCCGCGAGGTATCCGCGCATCTTCTTCACCGAGCGGGCGACGCCACCGCGCGGACCGCCCCCGTGGCGGATCATCATTCCCGCCCAGTCACGGAAGTCGTCCTGGTCCTCTCGCGGGACGCCGAGCATGTCGCAGATGGCGTAGATGGGCAGCGGGAAGGCGAACTCGTGGATCAGGTCCGCCTCCCCCTTCGCCGCGAAGGAGTCGATGAGCCGGTCCGTCAGCTCCTGCACCCGCGGCGCGAACTCGGCCACACGGCGCGGGGTGAACGCCTTGGAGACCAGCCGGCGCAGCCGGGTGTGGTCCGGCGGGTCGATGTTCAGCAGATGCGTCATCAGCTCTGCCTTGCGCTCGCCCGGGATGCCCGTCTTCCCCTTGGCGTGCGCCGGTTCGTCGTGATGCGCGGGATTCTTCGAGAGCCGCTGGTCGGCGAGGGCCTGCTTGGCGTCGGCGTACCGGGTGACCAGCCATGCCTCCACTCCGCTGGGCAGCCGGGTCCGGTGCACCGGCGAGTGCTCGCGCAGCCAGGCGTAGGCGGGGTAGGGGTCGTTCGCGAACTCCCAGGTGAAGAGTTCGGGAGCGGCGTTCCGGTCGGTCGGGTCGTTCACCCCTCGACGTTACCGGGGTGGCCCTCCGCCGCGCGGATCGCGTCCCGGTACGCGCGGGCCGCGGCACGCAGCGCGGCCTCGGGGTCGACGCCCGCCGCCTCCGCACGCACGGCGAGGGCGAGCAGCTCGTAGCCGACGCCCTGCCCGGCGGGGAGGGGGACGTCGAGGCCGGCCGTACGGACCCTGGAAGCGAGCTTCGCCGCCAGCGCGAGGCCCGGCTGGCCGAGCGGGACACCGTCGGTCACCGACGCGCGCTGCTTCTCGATCGCCTTGGTGCGCAGCCAGTGCGCCTTGACCTCCTCGGGCGTCGAGGCGGTCTCCTCCCCGAAGACATGGGGATGGCGGTGGATCAGCTTCTCGACGATCGTGCCCGCCACGTCGTCGATCGAGAACGGCTCGTCCTCTTCCCCGGGGCCGCCCTCCTCGGCGATCCGCGCGTGGAAGACGACCTGGAGCAGTACGTCCCCCAGTTCCTCGCGCAGCTCGTCCCGGTCGCCGTCCTCGATGGCCTCGACGAGCTCGTACGCCTCCTCGATGCCGTACTTGGCCAGGCCCTTGTGGGTCTGCTGCGAGGACCAGGGGCACTCGCGGCGGATGCGGTCCATGACCTCGACGAGGTCGAGCAGTCGTGCTCCGGGCAGGTCGTACGCACCGGGCAGCAGCTCCAGGTCCGGCATCGCCACCCGGCCGGACCCGCCGAGGCGGGCGAGACCGTCGGTCAGGGCCGGCTCGCCCTCGCCGGAGGCCAGTACGACGACCGTGCGGCCTCCCGCGCAGGCGTCCACGAGCTCCTGCGCGCTCGGCGCGGCATGCTCCACGGTCACACCGGCCTCACGCAGGTACGACAGCTGCCCGTGGTGCGGGTCCGCGCACAGCACCCGGTCCGCGGCATGCAGCGTCCGCCACGCGGGCCAGGACAGCAGTCCGGGCGCGACGCGGTGGCTGGCGGTGAGCAGGACGATACGGCCGACGGCGGGTGCTTCGGTGGTCACACCCCGAACCTACCTCCCGCCGCGAGGGTCTTTCGTTCGGATCCGGCCTGATCCGAACGAGAGGCCCTACGCGCCCGCCTCGACGGGCTGTGCCTCCCGCGAGACCTGGGTGATCCAGGGCGCCTTGTAGGTCCCGAGCTCCAGCTTCGCGTCGTCCCAGGCGCCGTAGCGGGGGTTCACATCGATGTCGAGGTCCTTCGCGGCGGCGGTGAAGGCCTCGTTCAGCAGCTGCTGGCCCTCGGGGCTGTTCGCCGCGCCGATCGCGGTGGCGATCTTGCCGACCAGGATGTCGCGGCGCACCGCGTTCTCGACCTGGTCGGGGGCGACGCCGCGCTGCTGGAGATACATGGCGGCGAGCTGCTCCTCACCGCCGGACTGCTCCGCGAGCTCGTCCCGCCCGTCCTGAATCTCCTTGCGGCTGACGCTCACCCCGGCGTCCTCCGCGGCCTTCGCGACCACCCGGTCGACGATCAGGTCGTACAGCTTGGCCCGGCCGAGCTGTCCGCTGTCCTTGATCAGCTGCGCGGACTGCGGCGAGGCCTGCTGCGCGTCGCGTACGTCCTGGACCTTCGCCTGGACGGTGGACATCTCGATCCGCTGCCCGCCGACGACGGCGGCGGTCCCGGGGTGCGCGTCGTTGCCGCAGGCGGCGAGGAGCGGCGCGGCGGCGAGGAGCGCGGCGGAGACGGTGAGCGCGGTGCGACGACGGCGGTGCAAAGGGGCCTCCCGGCATGATTGTGCTTCGGTGCACAAGGCCTTGCGGTGATCGATGTTAGGCACTGGGAGTGGCGTGGGCCACTGATTCGCCAAACGATTCGGCGGGAGCCGGGATGCGGGCGTGGCTCCCTCTCCCCCCGCGGCGGTCACCGGCCCGGCGGACGCGCCTCGGCCGACGGTCCGGAACGGGTCCCCCGGTGGCCGCTCTCCGCTCGCTGCCGGGAGCTCTCGCGTACCTCCCCCGACGCTCATCCGGCGTTCACCTTCCGCTCACGCCGGCGTCAGAGGCCGCTCCATCGGCCGCCCGTACCCTCGCCCGGTGACCACGCTCTCTGTCATCGTCCCCTGCTACAACGTCTCCGCGTACATAGCCGATACGGTGGCCGGCCTGGTGAACAACGCCCGGGAAGACTTCGAGTTCATCTTCGTCGAGGACCGCTCGACGGACGACACCTTCGAAGCCCTCACCGCGCTCACCCGACGCCTGCCGAACAGTGCCGTCGTCCGCCACGAGGAGAACCGGGGACTCGCGTCGGCGCGCAACACCGGCATCGACCGGGCCGACGGCCGCCTGATCACCTTCCTCGACGGTGACGACTGGCTCGGGCGAGGTCATCTGGCGGCGCTCGTCGACGTGATCGACCGGCTCGGCGTGGACTTCGTACGCACCGACCATGTGCAGGTGACCGGCTCTCAGCGGACCCTCCAGCGCGCGCCGGAGGGCCGGCGGGACACGCCGCTGGACCCGCGCTCGTCGATCCTGCCGGTCGGCGACTCGAGCATGGTCGATTACCCCTACGCCTGGGCCGGCGTCTACGACGCGTCCCTTCTCGACCGGGGCATGCTGCGGTTCACGGACGGGCTGCGCACCGCGGAGGACCGGCCCTGGATCTGGCAACTGCACCGGCGCGCCGAGTCCTACGCGGTGGCCTCGCTGCACCAGATCTTCTACCGGCGGGGCGTCGCGAGTTCGCTCACCCAGATCGGCGACGTACGGCAGCTGGACTTCGTGAAGGCGTTCGACCAGGTACTGGCCGAACTCGCCGACGACCCGCAGGCGGACCTCCTGATGCCGAAGGCGGTCCGCGGCTACTGCGTCGTCATCGCCCATCAGCTCCGCGACCGGCAGCGCTTCAGCCGTTCCGTCGCCCGTGAGCTCAAGGCCCTCACCGGCGGGGCCCTGCGGCGCATTCCGGGTGCCGAGCTGGAGCGGGCACTCGCCGGGCTCGACGACGAACGGCGCACCATCATCAGAAAGGCCGCCGCATGACCGTCCAGATCTTCTGCGCCGCCACCCAGTACGCGGCGGCCACCGTCACGGCCGCCATCCGCTCCGGCCTGTTCGGTCCGCGGTCGGAGCACCGCCGGATCCTGGTGGTCAGTGACACCTCGGCCGTTCCCGAACTGGGTACACCGCTGGATCGGATGTCCGGTTTCGAGGCGCTGCGCCCCGAGTTCGACGAGGTCCGCTCCTGGAACGCGACGATCCGCCCGCACCACCCGGCCGGCTGGTCCCCCCGGGCCCAGGACGTCCTGCTGTGGGAGAGGAGCCTGCGGCTCGCCTGGGGGCTGGGCGACGACAAGGTCGAGATCGCCTGCGAGTCGATCCAGGCCAATCCGTCGCGGGCGATCGCGGCGATCTTCGCGGACAGTCCGCTCCATGTGTACGCGGACGGGCTGATGAGCTACGGACCCACCCGCAACCAGATTCCGCTGCCGATGAGCAGCCGCATCAGCCGTCTGATCCATCTGGACCTGGTGCCGGGCCTGGGGCCGATGCTGCTGTCCGAGTACGGGGTCGAGCCGGTCGCCGTGCCCGACGCGGAGTTCCGCGCAGTGCTCGCCGAGGTCGGTTCGGCCGCGGAGACCGGTCCCGAGCGTCCCACCGCGCTGGTGCTCGGCCAGTACCTCTCCGCGCTGGAGCTGATCAGCCGGGACGAGGAGGAGGAACTGCACCTCGGCATGATCCGCGGGGCCGCGGCCCTCGGACACCGTGTCATCACCTTCAAGCCGCATCCCAGCGCCCCCGCGGACTCCACGCGCGCCCTGGAGGAGCTCGGGTCCGGGCTCGGCCTCGACCTGCACATCCTGCGGACGCCCGTGCTCGCGGAGACGCTCTACGAACGGGCCCGCCCGGAACTGGTCGTGGGGTGCTTCTCCACCGCGATGATCACGGCTGCGGCCTTCTACGGCATCCCCGCCGCCCGGGTGGGCACCGAACTGCTGCTGGAGCGCATCGCCCCCTACCAGAACAGCAACCGCGTCCCGCTGACCATCGTCGACGCCCTCGTTCCCGACCTGACCGACATCGAACGGGCGGGCAGGCCGGTGGACCTCACCGCCGATGTCGGCGGCCTGGTCCGCGCCGTCGGGTACTGCATGCAGTCCGCGTCCCACCCGGGGCTGCGGGAGGAGGCGGTGTCCTTCCTCTCCGCGCTGCCCGAGGCAAAGCTGACCCGGTACTTCAAGCGGCGCAGGCTGACCAGCCTGGGCCTGCCGGGGGCCACGCCGCCCGTGCGGGGCGAGGCGCTGCGCCGGAACCGGGTGCTGCGCAAGGTGGCGCGCCGGATGCGCTGAGCCGCCCGAGCCGTACATGTCCGTGCCCCCGCGATCAACCCGCTGCTGAAGGTGAT
>NZ_JBSGZJ010000418.1:0-6271 GCF_053610925.1 Streptomyces sp. NPDC054847
GCCGCGGGCCTCGCCGCCGAGGTGGTGGACGCGCACCATGTTCGTCGTGCCCGGGACGCCGGGAGGCGAGCCGGCCGTGATCACCATGACGTCACCCGCGTTGTAGCGCTGGAGCTTGAGCAGCTCGGCGTCGACGATCTCGACCATCGCGTCCGTCGTCTCCACGAACGGCGCGAGGAAGGACTCCACGCCCCAGCTCAGCGTCAGCTGGTTACGGGTCGACTGGTCCGTTGTGAAGGCGAGGATGGGCTGCTCGGCGCGGTAGCGCGACAGACGGCGGGCCGTGTCACCGGACTTGGTGAACGCGATCAGCGCCTTGCCGCCCAGGAAGTCCGCGATCTCGGCGGCCGCACGGGCGACCGAACCGCCCTGGGTGCGGGGCTTCTTGCCGGGGACCAGGGGCTGGAGGCCCTTGGAGAGCAGCTCCTCCTCCGCCGCGGCGACGATCTTCGACATGGTCTTGACCGTCTCGATCGGGTACGCGCCGACCGACGACTCCGCGGAGAGCATGACCGCGTCCGCGCCGTCCAGGATCGCGTTCGCGACGTCGGACGCCTCGGCGCGGGTGGGGCGGGAGTTGGTGATCATCGACTCCATCATCTGGGTCGCCACGATCACCGGCTTGGCGTTGCGACGGCACAGTTCGATGAGGCGCTTCTGGACCATCGGCACCCGCTCGAGCGGGTACTCCACCGCGAGGTCGCCACGGGCCACCATCACGCCGTCGAAGGCCATGACGACGTCCTGCATGTTCTCGACCGCCTGCGGCTTCTCCACCTTGGCGATGACGGGGACGCGGCGGCCCTCCTCGTCCATGACCTTGTGGACGTCCTTGACGTCGCTCGCGTCACGGACGAAGGAGAGCGCGACCATGTCGCATCCCATGCGCAGTGCGAAGCGCAGGTCCTCGACGTCCTTCTCGGACAGGGCGGGGACGTTGACGGCCGCGCCGGGCAGGTTGATGCCCTTGTGGTCGGAGATCACGCCGCCTTCGACGACGATCGTCTTGACCCGCGATCCGTCGACCTCGACCACGCGCAGCTCGACGTTGCCGTCGTTGATCAGGACCTGGTCGCCCTTGGAGACGTCTCCGGGCAGGCCCTTGTAGGTGGTCCCGCAGATCGACTTGTCGCCGGGGACGTCCTCGGTCGTGATGGTGAACTCGTCGCCGCGGACCAGTTCGACCGGTCCCTCGGCGAAGGTCTCGAGGCGGATCTTGGGACCCTGGAGGTCGGCCAGCACGCCCACGGCGTGGCCGGTGTCCTCCGACGCCTGGCGGACGCGGTGGTACCGCTCCTCGTGGTCGGCGTGGGTCCCGTGGCTGAAGTTGAAACGGGCCACGTTCATACCGGCCTCGATGAGCGCTTTCAGCTGCTCGTATGAGTCGACGGCGGGGCCCAGTGTGCAGACGATTTTGGAACGGCGCATAAGGCGGATCCTATCGGTTTGTTTCCCTGCGGAATATTCCGTCTGGTGGAATGTACAAATGGGCGCCGGCCCGCTCAGGCGTTCAGCCTTCCGGCCTTCCAGCGCTTCAGGCTGTCGGGCTGTCGGGCACCTCCTTCTTCCCTTCTCCCGTCACCAGCTCGAAGGTCTGTCGCGCGATCTCGAGCTCCTCGTCCGTCGGCACGACGGCGACCGCCACCCGTGCGTACTCCGGCGAGATCAGCCGCGCCGTGTCCGACCGGGCGGCGTTCAGCCCGGGGTCCACCACGAGGCCCATCTCCTCCAGACCCGCGACGGCAGCCTCTCGCACCGGGGCGGCGTTCTCCCCGACACCCGCCGTGAACGCCACCGCGTCCACCCGCCCGAGCACCGCGTAGTACGCGCCGATGTACTTCTTCAGCCGGTGGACGTAGATGTCGAACGCCAGCCGCGCCCGCTCGTCGCCCTCGTCGATCCGCCGGCGGATCTCCCTCATGTCGTTGTCCCCGCACAGGCCCACCAGACCGCTCTTCTTGTTGAGCAGTGCGTCGATCTCGTCGATGCTCATGCCGGCGACACGCTTCAGGTGGAAGGTCACCGCCGGGTCGATGTCACCGGAGCGCGTACCCATCACGAGACCTTCCAAGGGGGTCAGCCCCATCGAGGTCTCCACGCACCGGCCACCGGCCACCGCGGACGCGGACGCGCCGTTGCCCAGGTGCAGCACGATGACGTTCACCTCGGACGGGTCCTTGCCGAGCAGCGCCGCGGTGGCCCGAGAGACATAGGCGTGCGAGGTGCCGTGGAAGCCGTAGCGGCGGATACGGTGCGCGTCCGCCGTCTCGACGTCGATGGCGTACCGGGCGGCGGCCTCCGGCATCGTCGTGTGGAAGGCGGTGTCGAAGACGGCGACCTGGGGGAGGTCCGGGCGCAGCGTCCGGGCCGTGCGGATGCCGGTGATGTTCGCCGGGTTGTGCAGCGGCGCGACCGGCACCAGGCGCTCCACCTCCGCGATCACCTCCTCGGTGATCACGGTCGGGGCGTGGAACTTCAGACCGCCGTGCACCACTCGGTGGCCGATCGCTGCCAGCGCGGGGGAGTCCAGCCCGAACCCGTCCTGCGCGAGCTCCTCGGACACCGCCTTGAGCGCCGCGTCGTGGTCCGCGATCGGACCCGTGCGCTCGCGCCGAGCACCGCCGTCCCCGAGGGGCGTGTGCACCAGCCGCGAGGTCGCCTCGCCGATCCTCTCCACCAGACCGACCGCCAGCCGGGACGCGTCGCGCATGTCGAGCAGCTGGTACTTCAGCGACGACGAGCCGGAGTTGAGGACGAGGACGCGCGTGGGGGAATCCGGGGCGGTCATGCGGGGAGCTCCTGGGCCTGGGACTGGATCGCGGTGATCGCGACCGTGTTGACGATGTCGCTGACCAGCGCGCCGCGCGACAGGTCGTTGACCGGCTTGCGCAGACCCTGGAGCACCGGTCCGACCGCGACGGCGCCCGCCGAGCGCTGCACGGCCTTGTAGGTGTTGTTGCCGGTGTTCAGGTCCGGGAAGATCAGGACCGTCGCCCGGCCGGCGACCTCGGAGTCCGGCAGCTTGGTGGCGGCGACGGAGGGCTCGACCGCGGCGTCGTACTGGATGGGCCCTTCGACGTGCAGGTCCGGACGCGACGCGCGCACCAGCTTCGTCGCCTCGCGCACCTTGTCGACATCGGCTCCGGAGCCCGACGTGCCGGTGGAGTACGACAGCATCGCGATCCGCGGCTCCACGCCGAAGCGGGCGGCCGTCGCGGCCGACTGCACCGCGATGTCGGCGAGCTGCTCCGCGTCCGGGTCCGGGTTGATCGCACAGTCGCCGTAGACGAGCACCTCGTCGGCCAGGCACATGAAGAACACCGACGAGACGATCGACGCCTCGGGCTTCGCCCTCCCGTCGCCCACCCCCGCCCTGCCTGACGCTCCCCCAGACTGCGGCCGGGGGGACCCCCACCGCGCGGTCCCCATTGTTTTTATGATCTCGAAGGCCGGGCGGATGGTGGCGGCCGTGGAGTGCACCGAGCCCGACACCATGCCGTCGGCCAGGCCCTTGTCCACCATGAGCGTGCCGAAGTAGTTCACGTCCGCCACCACGTCGTACGCCAGCTCGACCGTCACGCCCTTGTGGGCTCGCAGCTGGGCGTACCGCTCGGCGAAGGGCTGACGCAGTTCGGACGTCTGCGGGTCGATCAGCTGGGCGGCCGACAGGTCGATGCCGAGGTCGGCGGCCTTCTTGCGGATGACCTCGGTGTCGCCGAGGAGGGTCAGGTCGCACACGTCGCGGCGTACCAGGACGTCTGCCGCGCGCAGCACCCGTTCCTCCGTGCCCTCCGGCAGTACCACCCGGCGGCGGTGGGCACGGGCCTGCTCCAGCAGTTCGTGCTCGAACATCATCGGGGTGACCCGGCCGCTGCGGGCCACCGCGATCCTGGCCAGCAGGTCGCCGGTGTCCACATGACGCTCGAAGATACCGATCGCGGTCTCCGCCTTGCGCGGCGTGGAGGCGTTCAACTTGCCCTCCATAGCGAACAGTTCCGCCGCCGTCGGGAAGCTGTTCCCCGTCACGGAGACGACCGGGGTGCCGGGCGCGAGGCGGGCCGCGAGGGTCAGGATCTCCTCGCTGGGACGCTCGTTCAGCGTCAGCAGCACGCCCGCGATGGGCGGCGTTCCCGCGGAGTGGGCGGCGAGGGCGCCCACGACCAGGTCGGCACGGTCGCCGGGGGTGACGACCAGGCAGCCGGGGGTCAGGGCGGGCAGGAAGCTCGGGAGCATCGCGCCGCCGAAGACGAAGTCGAGGGCGTCGCGGGCGAGCCCCGAGTCGTCGCCGAGGAGGACCGTGCCGCCCAGGGCGTGCGTGATCTGGGCGACCGTGGGGGCGGCGAGCGCGGGCTCGTCGGGGAGCACGTAGCAGGGGACGGGGAGACGGGCCGCGAGCCGCTCGGCTATGCCCGCCCGCTCGTCGGGGGTGACCCGGTTGGCGACCATGGCGAGGACGTTGCAGCCGAGGGCCTCGTAGGCGCGGAAGGCGTTGCGCGTCTCCGCCCGTACGGACTCCGGGGTCTGGCCCTTGCCGCCCACCACCGCGATCACGGAGGCGCCGAACTCGTTGGCGAGCCGGGCGTTGAGCGCCAGCTCGTCGGGCAGCTGGGTGCCCGCGTAGTCGGTGCCGAGGACCAGGACCACCTCGTAGTCCCTGGCCACCGCCAGGAAGCGCTCGACCAGACGCGAGACCAGCTCGTCGGTGCCCTGCTCCGCCTGGAGCGCGGCCGCCTCGTCGTAGTCCATGCCGTAGACGGAGGCGGGGTCCTGGGAGAGCCGGTAGCGCGCCCGCAGCAGCTCGAAGAGCCGGTCGGGGCCGTCGTGGACGAGGGGGCGGAAGACGCCCACCCGGTCCACCTGGCGGGTCAGGAGCTCCATGACCCCCAGCTCGACCACCTGCCGGCCGTCTCCGCGGTCGATCCCGGTCACGTAAACGCTCCGCGCCACGCGTACTCTCCCGTCCAAGTCCATGGGTGCGATCCGGGGCGTGCCCCGGCCCCCGCCGCTTCGCCGGCCCACCCGGTGCTCCGCCGTACGACGGCAGGGCCCGGGCGCGCCGAAAGGCCGCACGGGGCGGCAATGCCCTCTTGACAATACCTCCGCGGGTGGCTAAGGCGCCCGCCGGGCGGGAACGACGGCGCCGACGGCCCCGAGCGGCGCGGAGTAGCAGGGAGCGCGGGCGTTCCCCGGCCCGTGGGACAATCGGATGTGGGCTCACAAGGACCACTGACGAGCAGGAGACACAGCACGATGCGCATCGGAGTGCTCACCGCAGGCGGAGACTGCCCGGGTCTGAACGCAGTGATCCGGTCGGTCGTGCACCGTGCCATGACGGGTCACGGCGACGAAGTCATCGGTTTCGAGGACGGATTCAAGGGACTCCTCGACGGCCACTACCGTCCGCTCGACCTCAACGCCGTCAGTGGCATCCTCGCCCGCGGTGGCACGATCCTCGGCTCGGCCCGCCTCGAGCGCGGCCGGCTGCGCGAAGCCGCCGAGAACGCGGCCGAGTTGGCGAAGCAGTACGGCATCGACGCGCTCATCCCGATCGGCGGCGAGGGGACGCTCACCGCGTCCCGGATGCTGGCAGAGGCGGGGATGCCCGTCGTCGGCGTCCCGAAGACGATCGACAACGACATCTCCTCCACCGATCGCACCTTCGGCTTCGACACCGCCGTCATGGTCGCCACGGAGGCCATCGACCGTCTGAAGACCACCGCCGAGTCGCACCAGCGGGTCATGGTCGTCGAGGTCATGGGCCGGCACGCCGGGTGGATCGCCCTGGAGTCGGGCATGGCCGGCGGCGCGCACGGCATCTGCCTGCCCGAGCGGCCCTTCGAGGTGGACGACCTCGTCAAGATGGTCGAGGAGCGCTTCGCCCGCGGCAAGAAGTTCGCGGTGATCTGCGTCGCGGAGGGCGCCCACCCCGCCGAGGGCTCCATGGAGTACGCGAAGGGCGAGATCGACCAGTTCGGCCACGAGCGCTTCCAGGGCATCGGCAACCGGCTCGCCGCCGAGCTGGAGCGCCGGCTCGGCAAGGAGGCCAAGCCGGTCATTCTCGGCCACGTCCAGCGGGGCGGCACGCCCACGGCGTACGACAGGGTCCTCGCGACCCGGTTCGGATGGCACGCGGTGGAGGCCGCGCACCGGGGCGAGTTCGGCATGATGACCGCTTTGCGTGGCACGGACGTGAAGATGGTGCCGCTGGCGCACGCGGTCACCCGGCTCAAGACCGTCCCGGACAACCGGATGTTCGAGGCCGAGTCCGTCT
>NZ_JBSGZJ010000419.1:0-6247 GCF_053610925.1 Streptomyces sp. NPDC054847
GTGCCGGGGGCGCCGTCGTGCCCGGACACGCCTCCCGACCGCTGAGGCGGGGAGGTGCCGAGCCCGGTGCGGGTGTATCCAGGAGGCATGGGGCATCGGGCGACGCGCGGGATTCACACCCGGCCATGGGAGACGGGCCACACGCTGCTGGCCGTGGTCCTCGCGCTGATCGTGACGGTCACGGTGGTGGACATCCTCGCGCCCCCCGAGGTCCACCTGGGCCCCTTCCTGGCAGCCGCCCCCGCCGTCACGGCCTCGTTCGCCGGCCCGCGGATCACCGCCGGCATCGGCGCGGTCGCCGTCCTGGCCCAGGCCGTGGTCGCGATCGTCCGCACCAGCCTCATCGACCTGAACCACAGTTTCCAGCTCATCGCCCTGATACTGATCTCGGTGTTCGTCACCTTCTTCGCCCACCTGCGGGAACGGCACGAGAAGGAGCTGGTCCAGCTGCGTTCCGTGGCAGAGGCCGCGCAGCAGGTCGTGCTGAGACCGCTGCCGCACCGGGTCGGCCCCCTGCGCATCGCCTCCGTCTACCTGGCCGCCGAGGCCGAGGCGCAGATCGGCGGCGACCTGTACGCGGCCGCGCGCACCGCGCACGGGACCCGGCTCCTCATCGGTGACGTCCGCGGCAAGGGCCTGGAGGCCGTCGGGGACGCCGCCCTCCTTCTCGGCGCCTTCCGGGGCGCCGCGCACCGGCAGGCCGACCTTCCCGCGCTGGTCACCTATCTGGAGGGAACCGTCTCCTCCGACCTCGACGACCCCGGTGCGACCGGGCCCGGCGGCACGCCCACCGAGGCGTTCATCACCGCGGCCGTGCTCGACGTCCCCGACGACGTGCCGTCCGTCGACCTGGTCAATTGCGGTCACCCGCCGCCCCTGCTGCTGCGCGACGGGAAGGTCGTCGCTCTGGAGGTGCGCCATCCGGTCCCGCCGCTCGGGCTCACCGAGTTCGTGGGGCCGGCCTTCACCGCCGAGACCTTCGCCTTCGAGCCCGGCGACACCCTCCTGCTGTACACGGACGGTGTCATCGAGGCCCGTGACCGGGCCGGCATCTTCTTCCCGCTCTTGGACCGTCTCGCCGACTGCGCGGGCCGGACCCCGCAGGCCCTCCTCGGCCGCCTCCGCCAGGACCTGCTCGACCACGCGGCCGGTGGGAACCTGGGCGACGACGCCGCGATGGTGGCCGTCTCGCGTGCCGCGCCGGCCCGAGAGATCTGACGAGGGGTGGGCGGCCGGTGGTTCGCGGCGGATCGCTCTCGCGGGACCCGAGAACGCTGGGCAGCGACCGGAGATCGTCGACAGGCCCGCCCCTTCGGACGTCGGGTGGACCGACGTGGCCGGAGGTCAGTCCGCGTATACGAAGAGCAGGAACAGAGCCGCGAACGGCACGACGGACGTGCCAAGGAGCGTCAGTGCCGCCGCGACCGCAGCCGTCAGCCGTTCCTGGCCCTTGCGTCGGCCCGAGCGGAACGCCACGCGGGCCAGGACGAGTGGCAGCGCCAGGAGGGCGAGGAAGATCGTCGGCGCCGCGATCCGGCTGAACGCGCCGGTGCCGGGCCCCGTGACCAGGTGCCAGGCAGTCGTGCCGAAGACGACCGCTGGTCCGGCCAGCATGCCGAGCGAGAGGACCGACGCCACGGCGACGATCAGCCCTTGGGTCAGCCGCTCGGCATGTGTGCGCTCCGGGCGGCGCACTTCCGTTGTCCCGCTCTGCCCCAAGCTTCCCTCCAGGTGCCGCAGTGCGGTGTCGCCGGTGCTCCGGTCGGGCCGCTCAGTCCGTGGCCGGCTGGACGGCGGCGCCAGGGCGCCCCCCACGGTCGCGGACACATGGTCTCATCCGTCGGCTTCCTCGCGTTCCGTAGTCGGCCTCGCATCCGTCGGGCAGCGCGCCCACCTCGCCCAGCGCCCTGCCGCCCCGCGCTTCGTGGGTCCTGGCCCCCGCCGCCGCAGGCCGACGGTGGCGGGTGCCGAGGAATCGATCCGCAAGGCGGCGGACTTCGTGCGGGACCACCTTGCGTCGCTCGCCCCGACCTCCCGGGGCCATGGCCGGCCAGGTTGTGGCGTCCGTCTGGCGCAGGCGAGCAGGTGCCGCCTGCGGCGGAGCCAGGAGGCCTCTCCCGACCCCGCCCGTGCACCCGGGGAACAACGACGTCCCGGCCGATTCCGCCGGCGTGGGAAGCTCGGGACCTGGGCGGACGCGAACCGCACGGTCCGCGTGGCAAGATGCGGGCGTTCGTCCTCGTCACGTCCGAGTACGGCAACGCGGAGGCACCGACCGATGTCCGAGAACCCCGCAGCCCCCGTGACCGTCCACGAGACGCCGCCCTCCCGCGTCCTGGTGGGTCCGGGCGCACGCCACCGCATTCCCGGAGAGATCGAACGGCTCGGTGCCCGGCGGGTGCTGCTGGTCGCGACCGGGTCGGCCCGGGCGGCGGCCGACGAACTCGCCGGGGCCCTCGGCCCCCGGTCGGCGGCACGCTTCGACGGAGCCGTCGTGCACACCCCGGTCGCCGTGACCGACAAGGCGATGGAGGTCGTGGGCAGGACGTCGGCGGACGTCGTGGTGGCGATCGGCGGCGGCTCGGCCGTCGGGCTCGCCAAAGCGCTGTCCGCGCGGACGGGGATGCCGCAGGTCGCCGTCCCGACCACGTACGCCGGCTCGGAGGTGACGCCCGTCCTCGGCGAGACGGAGAACGGAGTGAAGACGACGCGACGCGACCCGGCCATCACGCCCGGGACGGTCGTCTACGACCCGGAGCTGACGCTGACGATGCCCGCGGGCCTCACGCTGACCAGTTCCCTGAACGCCCTGGCCCACGCGGTCGAGGCGCTCTGGGCACCGGACGCGACCGCCCTGAGCGACGCCCTCGCGACAGAGGCGGCCAACGGCATCCTGACCGCGCTCCCGCACGTCCTCGCCGACCTGACGGCGCTCCGGGACCGCCAACGGCTCCAGGAATCCGCCTGGCTCGCCGGCCTGTGCCTGGCCCGGACCCGGACGGGCCTGCACCACCAGCTCGCGCACGTCCTCGGCGGGATGTTCGACCTGCCGCACGCGGAACTCCACGCGATGCTGCTGGCGCACGTCATGGCGTTCAATCTCCCGTCGGCGCCGAAGGCCGCCGCCCGCCTGGACCGGATCACCGGCGGGGATCCGGTCCAGGTCGTCGGCCGCCTCGCCGCCGGCCACGACGGCCCCACCACGCTCCGGGCCCTGGGAGTTCCGCGCGATGCCCTGCGCGCGGTGGCGGAGCGGGTCGCGGACCGGCCGTATCCGAATCCCCGGCCGCCGGAGACCGAGGCAGTGACCCGGCTCCTGCACAGCGCCTGGTAGCACAGTGTCCTCACCCCCTGCCGCCTCGCAGGGGGTGAGGACACAGCTTCATTCGGCAGCCGGGCTCAGACCGCCGGGGCCGGGTAGGTCGGGTACTCCACGCCGGAGACGTGCTGGACGACGCGGATGACCTGGCACGAGTAGCCGAACTCGTTGTCGTACCACAGGTAGAGGATCGCGTTGTCGCCGTCGACCTTGGTGGCGCCGGCGTCGACGATCGAGGCGTGACGCGAGCCCACGAAGTCCATGGAGACCGCGTCGGGAGCCGTGGTGAAGTCGATCTGACGCTTGAGCGGCGAGTGCAGCGAGACGTCGCGCAGGTAGTCGAGGACCTCGTCGCGGGTGGTCTCGCGGCCCAGGCGCAGGCTCAGGATGGCGATCGAGACGTCGGGCACGGGCACGCGGATCGAGCTGCCGGTGATCGGCGCCTTGAGGTCGGGCAGCGCCTTGGCGACGGCGGAGGCGGCGCCGGTCTCGGTGATGACCATGTTGAGCGGCGCGGAGCGGCCGCGGCGGTCGGCCTTGTGGTAGTTGTCCAGCAGGTTCTGGTCGTTGGTGAACGAGTGGACGGTCTCCACGTGGCCGCGCAGGACGCCGTACTCGTCCGCCATCGCCTTCAGCGGCGGGACGATCGCGTTGGTGGTGCAGGACGCGCAGGACAGGATCTGCTCGTCCGGCTTGATCGTGTCGTGGTTGACGCCGTGCACGATGTTGGGGACGTCGCCCTTGCCCGGAGCGGTCAGGACGACCTTGTCGATGCCGGGGCGCAGGTGCTTGGACAGGCCCTCGCGGTCGCGCCACTTGCCCGTGTTGTCGATCAGGATGGCGTTGTCGATGCCATGCGCCGTGTAGTCGACCTCGGACGGGTCGTTGGCGTAGATGACCTTGATCTCGTTGCCGTTCGCGACGATCGTGCTGTTCGCCTCGTCGACGGTGATCGTGCCCTGGAACTGGCCGTGGATCGAGTCGCGGCGCAGGAGCGAGGCGCGCTTCACGAGGTCCTGCTCACCGCCGCCGCGCACCACGATCGCGCGCAGCCGCAGGCCGTTGCCGGAGCCGGACTTCTCGATGAGGAGGCGCGCGACGAGGCGGCCGATGCGGCCGAACCCGTACAGGACGACGTCACGGCCCTCGCCGCGCTCGATCTTGTTCGCGCCGGTGGCGCCCGCCACGGCCTCGGCCGTGAAGCCCTCGACGGTCAGTCCGCGGTCGTCGGCCTTGTACGCCTCCGCGAGCAGGGCGAGGTCGATCTGGGAGGGGCCTAGGTCGAGCGTCGTAAGGGCCTGCAGGAACGGCATCGTGTCGGTGACGGAGAGTTCCTCACCGGCGATCTGCCGGGCGAACCGGTGGGTCTTGAGGATGCTGACCACCGACTTGTTCACCAGGGAGCGGCTGTGGAGCAGGACGGTCACGTCCCGCTCCCTGTGCAGCTTCCCGATGATCGGGATCATCGACTCCGCGATCTCCTCGCGGGTCTTCCAGTTGGTGAACGCGTCTTCGTTGACAGTCACAGGTTTATCTTTCGAGCTAGGTGGCGCTCATATGCTAAACCCCTCGTCTTTTCGATCTTGACGGGGGTCCACCCGGGCGCGATCACGCCGCTGCGGCGGCCTTCTCCGCGCGCCGCGCCAGCACGAGCGTCGCGGCGACGAGAGCGGAGGTGACGAGGCCCGTCACCAGGATCGGGGAGGGGGTGAAGACGGAGGCCAGGACCGCGAGCACGGCCGCCGGGTGGATCAGGTCCGTCCGGCTGCGGAGCTCGGCGGCCCGGTGGTGCAGCAGCCACACCATGGTGACGAAGACGGCGACCGGGACGGTGTACGCCAAGGCGGCACCACGGTCGGTGGGGTGGCTGTGGCCGGTGGCATGGGCGACGTTCACGGCGAGGCCGGCGCCGACGGCGGCCGCGGAGGCGAAGACCGCGTAGTGGCCGTAGCCCCAGAGCAGCGCGGTCCTGAGGGTGGTCAGCCGGCGCGGCGCGTTCTGCATGAAGTAGAGCCACCACAGGGCGAACACCGTCAGCACCCCGCCGACGACGATGGTCGCGATGTCGCCGAGGGCCGCGTCGGTGTCGAGGGCCGTGCGGACGGCGGTGGTGGACGCCGTGATGGTCTCGCCGAGGACGATGATGGTGAACAGTCCGTACCTCTCGGCGATGTGGTGGGGGTGCCAGGTGGTGGTGACCGCGCTCTCGGCCCATACGGGGACGGCGAGTTCGGCCGCGACCAGGACCAGGAAGGTGGGCAGCCCGCCGTCGTCGGGCAACGCCAGCCGGGCCACCCAGCCGACCTGCACGACCAGGACGCCCACCGCGTAGCGCAGGCAGCTGCGCCGCCGTTCGGGATCGGAGTGCGCGGCGCGCAGCCACTGGGTGACCATCGCGAGCCGCATGATGACGTAACCCCACGTGATGACGGTGAAGTCGTCGTGCTCGAGGGCCTCCGCGACTCCGGCGGCGAGGACGAGCGCGCCGGTGATCTGCACGAGGGTGAGGAGCCGGTAGGGGACGTCGTCCGTGTCGTAGGCGGAGGCGAACCAGGTGAAGTTCATCCAGGCCCACCAGATCGCGAAGAACACCAGCGCGTATCCGAGGACGCCGTGGCCGACATGTCCTTCGGCGAGTTCGTGCTCGAAGGCCGCGGAGGCCTGGGCGACTGCTACGACGAAACACAGGTCGAAGAACAGCTCCAGCGCGGTGGCGGTGCGATGCTGCTCGCTCGCGAGACGGGCGACCATCGGCCGGTGCCATGCACCGGCGGCGGAGTGTGACTGGCTCATGGGGGCACATTCTCAGCCGTGAGGGGAGCGGGGGAAGGTTGGGGCACGGTTCGCTGCCGTGGCCGGTGGTTCCGTGGGTGGTGATTCTTCTGCCGGTGGTTCTTCTGCCGTCCGGGGCCGGTGAGGGGGCCACCG
>NZ_JBSGZJ010000420.1:0-6238 GCF_053610925.1 Streptomyces sp. NPDC054847
CTCGGACGGGTCGCGCCGGGCCGCGGCGGGGGGGGGGGGGCGGGGGCCGGGGGCCCCCGGGGGGGGGCGGGGAGGGCCGGCCGGGCCAGGGGCCCGGCCGCCGCACCCGGAGGCACTCAGGAAGAGAACAGCATCCGGCCGAAGCTCCGCTGACGGTTGTGCCCGTGGTGACCACCATGGTGCGGGGCGCCCCACGCCGGAGCCGGGGGCGCGGCCGGGTAGGCCTGCGGGGCGTGCGGAGCCGGCGGCACGGGCGGGGCCTGCTGGGTCCACTGCGACTCCAGCCGAGTCAGCGACTCCAGCTCGCCGTAGTCGAGAAATATGCCCCGGCAGCCGCTGCACTGCTCGATCTGAACACCATTGCGGTTGTACGTGTGCATCGCTGCATGGCACTTGGGACACTGCATCGTCTGGTCAGCTCCTCGCCGTTCGGTCGACGTCGCCCGGATGCATGCCCGGCGACGATGAATTCACCCTACGACGGAGCATCGAACTCCAACTCGGGTCACAGTGTCCCGATTCGGGTACAGGCGTCCAGCACCGCCCGCTCGACGTCGTCCGGTTGACGCCCCTCCGCAGCCGACTTCGCCAGAGCGAGCGCCGCGGTCTGAACGGTCAGCGCCCGCGCGGGCACATCCAGTTGGGGCCACGGGTCGCCGACTGAAGGAACAGCACCGCCGTCCGCGGCGGTGTACGCGCCGAGGAACCGCTGCCAGATCTCCGGCGCCAGCAGGCCCGTCGCGAACCACGCAGCGGGACGGGCCAGGTCCCAGGCCGGGTCGCCCAGCCCCATGTCGTCCACGTCGATCAGCAACCACGGGCCGTCCGGGGCGGGATGGCGGACGAGCTGGCCGAGGTGCAGGTCACCGTGGCACACCGCGTCCCGGCGCGGGGACGGCGCCTCCCCCCGCGCCCAGGCCGGCAGGCGCTCCCAGGCGCGTCGCACGTCGGGCGCGGCCGGGTGGTCCGGCGCGGCCGCCTCCATGCGGGCCACGGCGGCGGCGGCCTTGGCGGGACCGCGCATGGGTGGGAGCGGGGCCGGGCGGATGGCGGGGTTGGGGCCGGGGGTTGTGGCGGGGCCGGGGGGCGTCACGGGGCCGGGGGTGGTGGCTGTCGGGTCGGCGGCGGTGGCGTTGCCCGGGGCTGCGCACGACAGCCGGGACGGCGCGACGCGGTGCAGGCGCGCCAGCAGGACCGCGGCCTCCTCCCAGGGCGCGGCGTCAGGGTCCGCGGGGTCTACAGGGACGCCGTAGGGCCAGGTCGTGACGGGGCGTGGTTCGCTCGAGAGCGGACCTGTTCCCGTCAGGTGGCCGGCCGGGAGCGGCGGCAGCAGGATTCCCGCCAGCGCGGGGTGGGCCGCCAGGGCGACACGTATCTCGTGCGCTGCCCGGTCGGTGTCGGGAGCGTGGGCCTTCGCGACGGCCGCGCCATGGCGCACGACGATGCCGTCAGGGCGGTCGGCGAGCGTCTGCGTCCCGGCGTCGTGGGCGCCGCAGGCGCGGCAGGAGCCGCGTGGTGCGGCCCGGTGCGCGGCGTCGCGGGCGACGGTGGCGAGGGCGCGTACGACTGAGGCGGTCACGGGGGGAGCGTATCGGGGGCGGGCCCCCGGTCGGGCGGGGCCCGGTCCCGGCGGTGCCGGAGCGGTCCGGCGTTGCCCGGTCGAGTGCGTGACGTCCCCAGGTTGGGCCCCGGGCCGGGTGGGTGGCGCGGGGGGCGGGGCCTCCGGAGGGGGGTGCCCGGAATGGCTATCCTCACCGCGCTTCGCGCGAGTTGCGACCCTTTACTTCCGGACACCCCCCTCCTCCGACCCCACCCCCCTCCCGCCGGACCCAACGGACCGTGGTCCCGCAGGAGTGCGTCTCGGCCTGCTGGCCCGTACCGGCCGGTGGTCGCTCGATGCGCCACGGCAACCGGTCTCCGCCTGGTGGGGGAACCCCGCGGGCCGGCGGCATGGCACCGGGGGCTGATACAGGCGGCTGCGTGAGGGGACACGAAGGCGTGGAAGGCACGGGTGCGGGTCCGCCAGGGCTCGTTGGGCACCGGCGGCGGATACAGGCGGGCTGGGTGAGGGACGCGGGTGCGTGCGGCGGCACGCGGAAAGCGCGTGTGCGGGTCCGCCGGGTATCGCTAGGCGCCGGTGCAGGTGCTGGTGGGCTACGAGGGGGCGCGTGTGCGTGGGAGGGCAGGTGGAAGACACGGGTGCGGGCCCGCGGGGCACCGGGTGCGTGCCGGTGGGCGTCAGGGCATGCGCGATGGCCGGTCAGCTCCCCAGCTGACCGGCCATCACTGCCGTCCGCCGCACCCCCGTCCCCACGGGGTTGTTGGCCGGATGTCCCCGGCCCGGACCGCTCTTCCGGGCCCGGGGCGCCGTTCAGCGCCCCAGCATCACGCCTACGGACGACGCCTGTGTGACCACTGCGTCCCAGCCGCCGAAGACGACCACCAGCAGTGCCGCGAGGGGAAGGACCATGGCCGTCGCCACCAGAGGGTGGCGCGTGCCGGACTGGCGGCCGCCGAACGCGGCGGATGCCTTGCGTCCCTGCGTGCGGATCATCCGCGTTGCCGTGTCCGCCATGGTCCTTCTCCTGTCGTGGTTGGCAGCGGCGGGTGTCTGACCTCGGGGGACGAGTGCTGCACCCGCCGCTTGACATCAACATTAGGGAAACCGAGGGCCCCGGACGTCATGCCCTCGTACCGATTACCGGGCCTCCCGGAGGATGAGCCGTCACCCCCCGGCGTACTCCCCTGGGTGGAGAGAGGCGGTGGGGAGTTGGGGTCTTCCCGGAGGGGTCGTGCGTCACTCCGCGGCGTCGACCCGCGGGACGGGCTGTTCCACCAGGGCAAGCACCCGAGTGGCCATGAATCGGGCCGTCCGGACGACAGACCCGGAACGGGTGACTTCGCTCACTTCGACCACCCCTCTGCGCACCGCCGTCTCGACCCTGCGGCCCGCCCGGCTTGCCACCACTTCATACGTACGGGTCGTGTCTCCCGCGTCCACGACTATCTCCACGCGGTCACCCTTCATCGATCCAATCCCCCTTCTGCGACTGACCGTTGAGATCACGCACGGGTCAGGGGAGATGGATCCGCCCTCCGCTGACCACTGCTCAATTCTCCCACCCGGCACTGACAAACGATCCGGTCGGGAGGGCGCGGCCTATGAGCGCACCGGCGCGGGGGTACGTAAGCTGTGCCACGTCAAAAGCGGACGACCGGGCAGCGGGGTGGGGCCTCCCCACCGTAGGTAGGGGACGGACATGGCGATGATGCGGCTCCGGCGCGAGGACCCGCGTGTCGTCGGCTCGTTCAGGCTGCACCGGCGGCTGGGCGCGGGCGGCATGGGTGTCGTGTATCTGGGCTCGGACCGGCGGGGGCAGCGGGTCGCACTGAAGGTGATCCGGCCGGACCTGGCGGAGGATCAGGAGTTCCGTTCGCGCTTCGCGCGCGAGGTCTCGGCGGCGCGGCGTATCCGCGGGGGCTGCACGGCCCGGCTGGTCGCGGCGGACCTGGAGGCGGACCGGCCGTGGTTCGCCACGCAGTACGTGCCGGGGCCGTCGCTGCACGACAAGGTGGTCGAGGAGGGTCCGCTGCGGGCCGCCGACGTGGCCGCGGTGGGTGCCGCGCTCTCCGAGGGGCTGGTGGCGGTCCACGAGGCCGGTGTGGTGCACCGTGATCTGAAGCCGTCCAACATCCTGCTGTCGCCCAAGGGGCCGCGGATCATCGACTTCGGTATCGCCTGGGCCACCGGCGCGAGCACCCTGACGCATGTGGGCACGGCCGTGGGGTCGCCCGGTTTCCTCGCGCCCGAGCAGGTGCGCGGTGCGGCGGTGACGCCCGCGACCGACGTGTTCGCGCTGGGGGCGACCCTGGCGTACGCGGCGATGGGCGACTCACCCTTCGGGCACGGCAGTTCCGAGGTGATGCTGTACCGGGTGGTGCACGAGGAGCCGCAGCTGCACGGGGTGCACGACGCGCTGGCGCCGCTGGTCTCCGCGTGCCTCGCGAAGGATCCGGAGGAGCGGCCGAGCACGCTGCAACTGTCCATGCGGCTCAAGGAGATCGCCGCCAGGGAGGCCCAGGGACTGCATGACGCCCGGCCGCCCGTGCAGCGGGAACGGGTCGAGCTCAACCGGCCGACGGCGCGCTATCCGGAGCGTGTGGATCGCACCGAGCGCATGGAACGGCGTACGGGCGGGTCGCTGCCCAGGCCGCAGACGTCGTCCCGCACCGGTGGCGGGTCCCGGCCCCAGCAGCCTCGGGGCACCGGCCGTACCAACGGCCGGCCGGGCACCAGACCCGGGGTGCGGACCACCTCGACGGGCCGGCGGCCGGCCAATCCGCGGCTGCTGCGTCAGCGGATCACCGTCTTCTTCGTGGTGACGCTGATCGTGGCGCTGGGCATCGCGGCCGCCCAGAAGCTGTGACGGGTCAGGCTCCGGGGCGGCCGGTGGCGACCGCGTAGAAGGCGACCGCGGCCGCCGCGCCCACGTTGAGCGAGTCGACGCCGTGGGACATGGGGATACGCACCCACTCGTCGGCGGCCATGAGGGCCTTGGTGGACAGCCCGTCCCCTTCGGCGCCCAGCATCAGCGCCACCCGCTCCAGGCGGTGGGGGGCCGCCTCGTCGATGGAGGTGGCCTTCTCGTCGGGGGTGAGGGCGAGCAGCCGGAAGCCCGCTTCGCGGACCGCTTCGAGGCCCTTCGGCCAGGCGTCGAGGCGGGCGTACGGAACGGAGAAGACCGCGCCCATGGAAACCTTCACGGAACGGCGGTAGAGCGGGTCGGCGCAGTCCGGTGAGAGCAGCACGGCGTCCATGCCGAGGGCGGCGGCGCTGCGGAAGATGGCGCCGATGTTGGTGTGGTCGTTGACGGACTCCATGACGACCACGCGGCGGGCCGTGCCGAGCAGTTCGGCAGCGTCCGGCAGCGGCTTGCGCTGCATGGAGGCGAGCGCGCCGCGGTGGACGTGGTAGCCGGTGACGCGTTCGGCGAGGGCCGGATCGACCGCGTAGACGGGTGCGGGGACCTCGTCGATGACGTCGCGCATCACGTCGATCCACTTGGCGGAGAGCAGCATGGAGCGCATCTCGTAGCCGGTCTGTCCGGCACGGCGGATGACCTTCTCGCCCTCGGCGATGAACAGGCCCTCTTCGGGTTCGCGGCGGCGGCGCAGTTCGACGTCGGTCAGGCCCGTGTAGTCCCGCAGGCGGGGGTCGTCGGGGTCGTCGATGGTGATGAGATCGGCCACAGGGTGATACTGCCTTCTTGGATGTGCGGTGCCAACGGTTCCCGCAAGGTCGGGTTACCGGTGGTTACTTGCGCGGGCCGACGGCGACGACGTCCCCGATGACGATGACGGCCGGGGGCCGCACGTCCTCGGCCCTGACGGTCTCCGCGACGGTGGCGAGGGTGGCGTCCACCCGGCGCTGGGCGGCGGTCGTTCCCTCCTGGACGAGCGCGAGCGGCGTCTCGGGTGCCTTGCCGTGCGCGATGAGGGCCTCGGCGATGGCGCCGATCTTGTCGACGCCCATGAGGATCACCAGCGTGCCGCGCAGGCGGGCGAGGGACTTCCAGTCGACGAGCGATCGCGGGTCGTCGGGCGCGACATGGCCGCTGACGACGGTGAACTCGTGGGCGACGCCGCGGTGGGTCACGGGGATTCCGGCGGCGGAGGGGACGGAGATGGAGCTGGAGATGCCGGGCACGACCGTGTACGGGATGCCCGCCTCCGCGAGCGCCTGCGCCTCCTCCATGCCGCGGCCGAAGACGTACGGGTCGCCGCCCTTGAGGCGGACGACGGCCTTGCCGGCCTTCGCGTGCTCGATGAGCGCGTTGTTGATGGCCTCCTGCGCCATGAACCGCCCGTACGGGATCTTGGCGGCGTCGATGACCTCCACGTGCGGCGGGAGTTCGTCGAGGAGGTCGCGCGGACCGAGCCGGTCGGCGATGACGACGTCCGCCTCCGCGAGCAGCCGGCGGCCGCGGACGGTGATCAGGTCCGGGTCGCCGGGGCCGCCGCCGACGAGGGCGACGAACGGGGCGCGGCTGCGGTGGTGGGGCGCGGCGAGGGTGCCGTCGCGCAGGCCCTCGACGATGGCGTCGCGCACCGCGGCGGAGCGTCGCGGGTCGCGGCCGGTGAGGACGGCGACGGTCACGCCGTCGCTGCGGCCCGTCGCCGGGGTCCAGGCGGTGGCGGCGTCGGCGTCGTCGCTGCGGACGCACCACGTCTTGGTGCG